>NZ_JAYGHW010000041.1:0-57525 GCF_034932185.1 Spirulina sp. CCNP1310
GCCATTCTATCATAGTCATTGCGGCTAAAGCCGCCGAGTCGCTTTTCCGCCCCGCTCTAAAGAGACGGGGCTACCAAGCTCCCGAGTTTTTATCGTGTCGGGCAATCTTCTTCTGGAGCTTGAGCCATCGACTCGACCCCTTCTTTCTCCCCTTGAGTTGACGTTGCAGCGATTTCAGCTTGTGTTGTCCTTTCACGAAAAATCGAGGGTTGGTGATTAACTCACCCGCAGAAGTTGCCAAATCGCTTTCAATACCCACATCAACACCCAACGGCTCCCCATGGGGCTGCACTTCCGGCACATCTAGATCGGATTGAAACACAATCAGGGCGTAGTAACCCGAAGCCCGCTTCACCACTCGGATCTGCTTCGCCTCAAATCCTTCGGGGACAGGTCTTGAAAGGCGCATCTTGACCAAACCAATCTTAGGCAGGTTGACGCGATTTCTTTCCACCACTCCTTTATTGAGTTGAGGAAAAACGAATGAACGCAGTTGGTTATGGCAGAAAGAAAGCATTAGGCAAAACAGTAGATCCTAACTTTAAACAGGGGCATTGAATACCCAGTATTTTTACCTTAGCCTAGGCAATTTCTAGAGCCACCCTTCATCATACATTCTCCTGTTAAAATGGGGCGAAAAATAATTTTTCGCCCCTACATTGGGGTTAGAGAGAGGCGATAGCCTCTGCTTCTGTGGGTTTCCAGAGCGTATCGCCAAACAACACCAACGAGCATTCAATCTCACTTAAAACCTCGGTGGTGACATCACTCACCGCCAAACCGGCAATCGTCCGCCGCCGCACCGATCGCAACATCACCAGATCATGACTTTGGGCTTGGTAAAGAATCGCCTTTGCCGTATTTTCATGGTGCATAATCTTGATTTTAATCGATACTAACCCCGCGATTTGTGCAATATAAGCCGTTAATTCCCGCTCGATTTGTTCCACCTGATGGGGATGGGTATAGCGATTGCAGACATAAAGCACCGTCACCTCCCCCGCATGGGTATCTGCAAACAATTGCGCAAAACGCACCGTCTGCAATGCAGAAGCCGTAATCCCCTTAATCGGTACAAGAATCCGCTGTAAATTCATCGGCTCATCCAACAACCGCATCACCGCCACCGGACAATGGGAAGCCCAAAACACATTATCAATCACCGTTCCAAACAGCCGCGCCTGTAAACTCGTCGTCGGACTCCAACCCATCACAATCAAACTCGCATTGCATTCCCGCGCTGTGCGGCTAATGCCGTGGGCAATGTCATCATCAATGCGGATACGTGGTTCCGCCGTCACCTCATACTTTTCCCCAATAGCCACCGCCCGCTCCAAAAGGCGATCGCTCTGTCGCAACGCTAAATTGAGATGTAAATCATCCATGTGGACATGGGCCTTGGCGATCGCCAACGGCACAATACAGCCCCCCTCATGGCGAGCCAACATCGCCCCCATCTCAATCAAATATTGCTGCGTATGGGGGTTGGCAAGGGCAATCAGCACTGTAAATTTCGCATTAGCAGGAATAGCAACCGGGTTATCCAACGTGATCCGAGCCAACGCCCCCGCCGCGCTTAAATCCTGGGGAACCGTTAACCGACGGGCAAACTGAGCCGTCAACACCGGCCCCAAAATCGCCGTCACCAACATCATCACAATCACCGCATTAAACACCGCCTCCGTAATCACCCCCGCCTTTGTCGCCACCAACGCCGCCGCTAATGTTGCCGCCACTTGGGGCATTGATAAAGACCACATCGTCAACATTTCTGACCAAGAATAACGGTAGAGTAACTTGGCCACTAACGCGGCTAACAATTTCGCGGTAATTAAACCCCCCACGAGCATCATCGTGAAGGTAATATCGGTAGTGAGCGTGACGGCCATTCCCGAAAGATTTAAAAGTAACCCCATATTGACAAAGAAAAAGGGGATAAACAGCGTACTGCCCACAAACTCCACCTTTTCCTTAACGGGCGATCGCCCCACCACATCATTCACTGCCAACCCTGCCAAAAACGCCCCCACAATCGGGTCAACATTAATCAATTCCGCCCCCACTGAAGCCAGGAACACCGCCAACAACACAAACAAAAATTGATTGCCCTGCTCATCCCCCGTGCGCCGAAAATAATCTTTCCCTGCCCAATCAAACCCAAACAGCACGATGGCACAATAGAGTGCCAACATCACCAACTGGCCAATTAAACTAGCGGCGGAAAAATCCCCCGCATTGATGGCAATGCACACCGCCAACACCAACAAGGCGCTAATATCGGTAAAAATTGTTGCCCCAATCGTCACCGTAATCGCTTCATTGCGCACCAAACCAAGGCGATTCACAATCGGGTAGCCTAACAATGTATGGGAAGCCAACAGTGACCCGATTAAAACTGAGCCATTCCAACCAAAACCAAAGATCCGGCCGACGGTAATCCCCATCATCATTGGGATGATGAACGTGGCAAAACCAAACCCCATGGAGCGGTTTTTGGTTTTACGAAATTGGGAAAGATCAATTTCTAAACCCGCTACAAACATCAGATAAATTTTGCCAATATCCGAGAGCAGCTTCATCGTTTCACTCTCAGCACTGAGCAAGCCGAGGCCACTTTCCCCCACACAAACCCCCGCCACCAACAGCCCCACTAAACCCGGCAGCCGTAGCCGCTCAAAGAGGGGCGGGATGGTGAAAATCACCAGTAACAGCAGCGTGAAGGAAATCAGAGGGCCACTGGGGAGGGCGTTGAGGAAAGAGAGCATAACCTTAAGGGGGCGATCGCACGGGTTCCATCTTAACCTTCTCAACGGGGACAAACAGGGGACAAACAGTTTTTCGCCCCTACATCAGGTCTGAGGCTGTTTGGGGGGCGATGGGGGCAATGTTGCTTTGAAGAGCGGGGCGACAGCAAATATAGATCAATGGCCCAAAGAAGGGGATCAGGGCGATCTTGCCTAAGATTCCCGGTTTTTCCACCCCCCGCCGGGCCAGATCATCCCCCAAGAGGGCAGCAGTGAGGCTGGAGAGGAGCAGAAAATCGAGGCTCATCACATGGATAAAGCGGTTTGTTTGCCATTGGTGGCTAAAATCTGCCCAATCTCCAGTCATAACCCCCCAACCGCAGAGGCCCAAGGCTCCGAGGGCAACGATCATCCCCAACCAGCGGGAATCCTGAATCCGAATCCACCACCCCACCGGCCCGTTAAATTCCGGATTCGGGCGGCGCAGGGCTAAGTAGGGCAAGAGGGCAAAGGCTCCCGCGAGAAACGTCCCCGCCGCAAACACAAAGGCGGGCAACCTTTGCCCCCGTCCATCGCTATACAAAAACATCCCATAGACCACCGGCAACACCCCCATCAGGTTAAACAGGGCAATGATCAGGGGGTTGATCCCCTCCCAAGGGCCATTAATCATTTGGATGATCAGGTCGAGGGTATCGGGTTGATCGGGGGGGGCAAGGAACGTGGCATAACCCAGGAAACCGAGCCAGAGCAGGCCAAAACCCAAAGGCGATCGCAACATAGAATATGGCAGAATAAAAAGACTTTCAAACTGTAGCAATTTCTTTCGGAGACAATGCGAGCGGCGATCGCCCAGGATATTCTTTCGATCCATGCCGATGATGTCCCCGCCTATAAAAAGGGGGGGTCTGTGGTGCGCAATAGTTATTTTTGGGCGTTGAAGTCGATTAGTTGCCATGCCCGGCGCGATCGCCCCTGGGAATTTGATGCCCCCGTATGGGTGGCTTTGGGGCGAATGTTGATGGCCTTTACCGAAGCGGGCTATTTGAGCAGTGCAGAAACCTGTTTAGAATTTCCCTACGATACGCCGATCCCGCCGGAGTTGCGCCTCGTGGCAACTTGGGTAGAAGAATCCTAGGGGCGGAAAATTTTTCGCCCTCAACCCCTTTCAGATAAGCTAGGATCTGCTTAATTGCTCCCTCAATGGCGATCGCCCCCATGACTTCGATCCAAGCGCAACTGAACCACCGTTTTATCCAGGGCTTTCAGGCCGCCTTTGGCCCAGAAGTCGCTATTCCTCAGCCCCTCATTGTTCCCGCCAGTAATCCCAAGTTTGGCGATTATCAATGTAATGCCGCCTTGCCTCTGGCTAAACCCCTCCAGCAGAAACCGAGGGACATTGCCCAAACCCTCTTAGCTCATGTCCAATTGGGGGAAATGTGCGAGGAGCCGGAATTGGCGGGGCCGGGGTTTATTAATCTCCGCTTGAAGCCGGACTATTTAGCGGCTCAGTTGGCGAGGAAACAGGGCGATTCCCGTTTAGGTGTGGCGCAAACAAAAGAACCCCAGCGGGTGATTGTCGATTTTTCTAGCCCCAATATTGCCAAGGAAATGCACGTCGGCCACCTGCGATCGACGATTATTGGCGATTGTTTGGCGCGGATTTTGGAATTTCGCGGCCATGAGGTGGTGCGCCTCAATCATGTGGGGGATTGGGGAACCCAGTTCGGAATGTTGATCACCTACCTGAAAGAGGCCTATCCGGAAGCCTTGACGACGGCGGACGCACTGGATTTGGGGGATTTAGTCGCCCTCTATAAACAGGCTAAACAGCGATTTGATCAGGATGAAGTTTTTCAGCAGACTTCCCGCGAGGCTGTTGTGGCGTTGCAGGCGGGGGATGAGGAAAGCCGCCGGGCTTGGCAGTTGCTCTGTGATCAGTCTCGCCGCGAGTTTCAGGTGATTTATGATCTGCTCGATATTGAAGTCACCGAACGGGGGGAATCCTTTTATAATCCCCTCCTGCCGGATGTGTTGAAAACCTTAGCAGCGGCGGGAATTTTACAGGAAGATCAGGGGGCGCAATGTGTCTTTTTAGAAGGGTTTAGCAATAAAGATGGTCAACCCCTCCCCCTGATTGTCCAGAAATCCGATGGTGGCTTTAACTATGCCACGACGGATTTAGCGGCACTGCACTATCGGATTCATCAGGATGAGGGCGATCGCATTATCTATGTCACCGATGCCGGCCAAGCCAACCATTTCACCCAAGTTTTTCAAGTGGCCCGGCGGGCAGGCATCCTCACCGATGCGGTGGAGGTGGTTCATGTACCCTTTGGCTTAGTCCAGGGGGAAGATGGCAAGAAATTAAAAACCCGTTCCGGGGAAACGGTGCGGTTGCGGGATCTCCTCGATGAGGCGGTACGGCGTACCCGTGAGGATTTGGAGCAGCGTTTAGCGGCTGAAGGTCGCAGGGAAACGGAAGCCTTTAAACAGGAGGTGGCCCAAACCATCGGCCTCAGTGCCGTAAAATACGCCGATCTCAGCCAAAACCGCACCAGTAACTACATTTTCAGTTACGACAAAATGCTCTCCCTCCAGGGCAACACCTCCCCCTATCTCCTCTATGCCTATGTCCGAATTCAGGGCATTCAACGCAAGGCGGCCGGGGGCGCATTAGCGGTGATCCCGGAGGATTTGCCGCCGGTTTCCGGGATTCGGTGGCGGGCCTTGGCGGTGACGGCGTTGCTGACGGTGGTTGCTTTCGTCTTCATGGATGCCTCGATCCGCATCCACCATGAACTCCACACGATCCCCCTGTTAGCGGAAGTGATGCGGCTGGTGGGGTTTGGCTATGGCCTTTGGTTTGCATCCCGTTATCTGCTCTTTCCGTCAGGGCGGCAGGATTTGCGGGGGATGATTACGGGTTGGTGGGATCAATGTTTTGGGCCGGTGGATGCCTTGGCCGCTCTCCCCCCCAGCCCTTGCCTTCACCTCGATACGGAGCCGGAGTTAGTCTTAGCCAAGCATCTTTTACAGTTGGAGGATGTGTTAGCGGAAGTGGAGCAGGAGTTATTCCCCAATCGCCTCTGTCAATACCTGTTTGAATTGAGTCAAAAATTCAATCAATTTTTTGAACAATGTCCGGTGTTGAAGGCGGCTGAACCTGTGCGATCGTCCCGGTTGGCATTGTGTGAACTCACAGCAGATACCTTAAAGTTGGGTTTATCGCTGTTGGGAATTCCGGTATTGGATCGAATTTGATGTCAATGGAAACCGGGTTGTTTCGATTTGCGCGTTTGTTGCGAACATAGTGACAAAAACCCGGTTTCTTGATTTATTTCAATACAACTCAAGACAATGTAATCTAGAGTCTCTCAAAAGTTCTTGAATGGCTTCTTCACCAGATCGAATCATCATTTCAACCTCTCTAGTGGGTGCATTACCACATCGTAGCCAAACAACCTTGGGGGGAGAACCATATAGTCGGCTTCTTTCAGCAAAATCTGCATCCTGAGTCACAATGCAGAAGTCATTCCCCTGAGCAAATTCCCAGATTTCAGTATCCGTTTTTTCAGCCAGTTCATGAAATTGAACATGACTAGAACCAGGAAAAATATCTGCTAGACGATTCACTAGCTTACGACTAAGGTTTTGGTCAAACAGTAGTTTCAAGCAGCAGTCACCAACGCAACTAAACGATGCTCACGATCAGCCGCAAACTCTAAGCAGGCCCTGATATCGGTTTCAGTTAATTCTGGAAAGTCGTCGATGATCTCAACAGTAGACATACCCGCCGCTAACCAGCCGAGGACATCGTAAACCGTGATTCGCATCCGGCGGATACAGGGCTTGCCTCCCCGTTTGTCTGGCTCAATGGTGATGATGTCACGATAGCTCATAATCTCAACAATCGATTGATGTGTCTCAAGTTTAGCGTAGTCGGGGCGAGAATTTTTTGATTTTTCGCCCCATCAACCCGCCTCAAGCTGTTACGCCGGAATCGAGGCGGAGGTAGGATTCAATAAATTGATCCAGTTTGCCATTCATGACATCTTCAATGGCGGTGGTTTCGGTGTTGGTGCGGAGATCTTTGACCATTTGGTAGGGGTGAAAAACATAGTTGCGGATTTGGTTGCCCCAAGCGGCTTCCACCATATCGCCGCGAATTTCGGCAATTTCCTGCGCCCGTTGTTCTTGAGCAATGATCAGTAATTTGGCTTTGAGGAGGGCTAGGGCTTTTTCTTTGTTTTGCATTTGCGATCGCTCCTGGGTACAGCGCACGGCTAACCCGGTGGGGAGGTGAACGACGCGCACCGCCGTTTCAACTTTGTTGACGTTTTGCCCTCCCTTGCCGCCGGAGCGGGTGGTGGTGATTTCCAGATCTTTATCGGGGATCTCCAGTTGAATTTTGGAGTCATCGAGGGCGGGCATCACTTCCACCCCTGCGAAGCTGGTTTGCCGTTTGTCGTTGGCGTTAAAGGGGGAAATGCGCACGAGGCGATGGGTTCCCTTTTCGCCCCGGAGATAGCCGTAGGCATAGCGGCCGGTAAATTCCAGCGTGGCGGATTTGATCCCGGCTTCATCCCCTTCAGAAATTTCCGCCAGTTGCACCTTATAACCCTGTTGTTCGCCCCAGCGGGTGTACATCCGCAGCAACATTTCCGCCCAATCTTGGGCATCGGTTCCCCCGGCTCCGGCGTTAATCGTCAAGACTGCCCCTTCTTGGTCGTATTCCCCGGCGAGGAGTTGTTCTAGTTCCCAGCGATCGAGGCTTTGGTTGAGTTGGGTGAGGGTTTGGGCGGCTTCGGTTTCGAGGCTGGGGTCGGTTTCCAGTTCGAGGAGTTCGGCGATCGCCTCCATATCCCCCAATTGTGCGCACCAGGTTTGGTATTGTTTGAGCCTGCTGGTGCGATCGTTGAGGGTTTGGAGGATGGCTTGGGCGCTGGTTTGGTCATCCCAGAACCCCGGTTGGGCGGATTGTTGTTCGAGATCGTGAATTTCAGCGTTGAGGGTGGGGAGGTCAAAGATAGTCCTGGGCTTTGCCCAGGCGGTCAGTGATCAGTTTAATCTCCCGTTTGATTTCGGTCAGTTCCATGCCAGATTTAAGTAATTTGGACTTGGAAGATCATATCGTTAAAGTCGCGATCGCCTCCACCAAACAGATCTTCAAACCCAAAGGTATTGCTCCCTAGGAGGACGATATGGTTCTGAGCATCGGGGTTGGCGGCTTGGAAAGCAAAGAAGGCATTGATCCCGCCCCCGCTATTGTTGGGGTTGCTGTTCAGGAAGGCATCAATATCGGCATTAACCACCATGAACGGGGCATAGAGTGCGCCCCCTTGCAAACTGGAGGTAACAGTGGTGCTTTGTTGGTTGCCTACGGCAAGGGTGACTTCGGAGATACGGTTCGAGATGGCGGCTTGGGCATAACCGGCTTGGCCGGGAGCAATGCCGTTGACGGTTCCAGAAATATCATCAATGCGATAAAGCCCAACAGTGTTATTAAACGTCGCTTCCCGGTAGAGGGTAAAGCTCGCCACCCGTCCCCCAGTAGCGGATCGCAGATCAATCAATTGCAAACCGTTGGCTTGCACTGTTCCGACACCTAAGGGAATTGTTTCGGTGGTTTGGTTAACCCGCAAAATCAAATCACGGTTATTAAATTGACCATCACGATTCGTATCAAAGATCACATCATGCACCCCATTACCGCCAGCATTGACATTAATTTGACTGGTAATATTGCTGTCTGCCAAGGCAATTTTAAACGTTTCATTGCCCACAAAGGGGTTATTCTCAACCTTATTAATGTCATCAATATTATTAATATTATTAATCAGGAAAGATTGCAAAGCCACACCAA
Organism: Spirulina sp. CCNP1310; assembly: GCF_034932185.1. NCBI lineage: Bacteria > Bacillati > Cyanobacteriota > Cyanophyceae > Spirulinales > Spirulinaceae > Spirulina > Spirulina sp. CCNP1310. The sequence goes on from NZ_JAYGHW010000041.1 coordinate 8,611, forward strand.
AGCCCCTCGGCTGACCAACCACCGGCAACACAGAAAATAACTGTTCTGTGAGATTGCCCCCACTGACGTAGGTAATATTCAAGTTTTGAATGGAACTTCTTGCATTAGCTTCAGGGGCGTTGAGAACGGAAATTTTCACCCGGCCACCCGATCCAACCCCAGTCGTAAACAATGGCATTTTTGATATTGGGTCAACTTCAACTGTTAAGTTAGTCGGTGCTGCCACTACTGAAACATTGAGCGCAAAGTCAAAAATGCCATCAGTACTTACCCCATTAACCAGAGTGCTATTGAGATCAGGATTGTCAACTTTCAACCTGATATTTGTTGAAAATGTGGTTCCTGCTTGTGCAGTATTCCCAATTAAGTTTAAATCAAATCTTTCAATACCAGGGTTCGGGTTGGGGTTAGAGGGAGAGCCAAGTCCCAGTAAAGGATTAGCAAAGGGTGGAGTACTGAATACAAAATTAAAATCAGTATCGTTATCGGAGTCTGGCTCTTCCACAATAGCCATGGGGTTTTGGCCTGCATTACGAATCCGAAAGGAAAAAGGCGGTAAACCCTGGCCCGCGACCACCGTTAAGTTGAGCGTTGCTCCATCTAAAATCTTTGTGCCGTCTAATCGTTCAACAATAACAGTGGGATTGACTGGATTTAAAGGTAAACCGGGAATATTGGAGCTAGGGTCAGGAATATCATTCCCCAACAGAAGATTTTCATTGCTGGGTAAGGTAGGTGCAACAATCCCCGCACCTCCCGGTGGCAAACCAGGATATTGAGCAATAATCGGGTCATTATTTTGAATGGAATGGAAGAGAGATTGAATATCCTTCCCTCCCCCGGTGTTATCGCGAATGATTGAGTTGGTAACGCGGGTAATTTGAATCGGGCGATTTGTATCTCCTACGGCAATCCCGGAGCCAAAGCGGGAGCTATTTCCCGTAATCGTTACTTGATCAAGAGAGATTGTCCCACCGTCAACAATGCGAATGCCCCCACCACTCCCAAGATTGGCAGTATTACCAGTAATTGTGACATCAATTAAATTGACTTCAACCCCAAGCCCATTTAATCGAGCATTGCCATCGGCATCAATCCCTGCCCCCCCATCATCGAGACCACCACCGACTGCTAAAGCTTTGTTGTCACGAACCTCGCCACCAACCATGGTGAGAACAGCGCGGTTGCCGACTGCGCCGGTTACGGCGTTGGGGGCAGTTGCAATGTTGAGGATGCCACCGCCATCATCGTTAGCGGTGTTGCCACGGATGATCGAATTGTTGATTGTCAGGTTGCTCCCAACATTCAAAATACCGCCCCCATCATCGCCATAAGGATTACTCCCAAAAGCCTGACCACCAACAATTTCAAGATTGTTTAGGGTCACTGCAACCCCTTCGTTAATGGCCATAATCCGAAAAGGGGATGTGCCAGTCCGCTCAATTTTTGCTCGGCTATTGGCATTACCATCCCAAAAAATCTCTAAATTATCGGTGATTAACGGTAAACCCGTAGGGCCAAATATTTCCAGTTGTTGACCGACAAGAACATTCTTGGTGAGGTTGAACGTTGTTCCAGTGAGCCTGATCTTATCGGCGCCAGGAGTGTCGTTGGCCAGTTTAATTTTCTCAATTAACTCGTCTCCATTGAATGCAGTGAACTCAGCGAGGATCGCGGGATAACTGGCTTGGGTTTGGGGGGTGAAGGCGATCGCAGCTTGGATGGGGGCGGTTTGGGTCGTCAGTTGCCAACGACCGCCGAGGGACTCGTGACCCGTCGGTGTGGGGGAAGCCGCCACCGTCGCCCCCGTGAATGCTGCTAAAGCTGCAATGAATTGCGAACCCGCAACCCCTTGGCCCACATCGCAACCATAGAGGAGAATTTCAAAGCGATCGCCCCCCGCCCCTCGCCAACTTTCTAAAGCAAGGCGATTCCCCTGTAACGTAGCGAGATCAACAACCCGATCCCCTAAAAATAATTGACCCGGTTTCCCATGGCTCACAATGTGGAGACTGTTAAAACCGCCATGGGTCGCTAAATAATCCGTAATCTGCGCTAAACCCTCCCCAGGCCGAAGCTCCAACACCTCCGCCCCCGGCAACAAGCCCCGCCGCAACTGCTCCAAATGGGGGATGCCACCATCCAACACCACCAACATCCCTTGGCCAGCCAAGGACATAGAACTCCGGGTTTCTAAAATTGCGGTATTCATAGGATTTTTTCCGTCGCGCCTCAGGATGGATGGCCGTAGCTATCCCTAATATAAACAGTCTGCCCCCCTTTCGCAGAAAAACCAACAAATCTTTGGCCGAAAAAAATCCCGCCCCCCTCGCCATCTGGCCCAGAGGCAAAAAAATTCCCGACCCCAAAGGAGCCGGGAAACACTTATCAGGGTGCATCTACCATTGTTTTGATCCGTCCTAGCCTGGGTAGATCCGGATAAAATTGCACCCAACTTGGGGAATTAACGCCGCTCCCCCGATTCCGAAGCCACAAACCGCGAAACCGGCTCCGTATCCCGCCGCAACAGCCCCCCCAACTTCTGCACCACCCGATCTACATAGGTAAACAACACCGGAATCACCACCAGCGTTAACAATGTGGAGGTGGTAAAGCCCCCAATGACGGCGATCGCCATCGGACTCCGTACCTCCCCATCCGCCCCCCATTCCAGGGCAATAGGCAACATCCCCGCAATGGTTGACACCGAAGTCATCAAAATTGGCCGTAACCGCGACACCCCCGCCTCAACGATCGCTTTATATTGTGGCTTACCCTGTCGCATCGCCTCCAGGGCAAAATCCACCAACAGGATCGCATTCTTCGTCACCAACCCCATCAACAACACAATCCCGATCAAGGCAAACAGCCCCATCTCCTTCTGCATCACCAACAGTCCCAACAACGCCCCCCCAATGGACAGGGGCAACGCCGCCAAAATCGCCACCGGATAGAGGAAATTGTTATAGAGCAACACCAAAATTCCATAGATCGACAGCACCGCCAACCCCAGAGCCGAAAAGAACCGCGTGAAAATATCCCGCATAATCTCCGCATCCCCCGCCGGTTCCTCCAACACATCGCTAGGCAGCGGATTCATCGCCGGTAACGCCCGCACCGCCGTCACCCCATCCCCCAAGGAAATCCCCACTAGGTTCGCCTCTAGGGACACTTGGCGAGCGCGATCAAACCGTTGGATTTCCGCCGGGCCACTGCCCAGGCTAAACTGAGCCACCGCCGCCAAGGGAACCATCGCGCCGCTATTGCTGGGAACCCCTAAGGTTTTGAGCGTTTCTAAATCCTCACGGGCAGCGGGATCGATTTGGATTAGAATCGGGATTTGGCGATCGGCGAGGTTGAACTTGGGCAGGTTGGCGGGATTATCCCCGATCAGGGCGAGAGAGGCCGTGCGGGCGATCGCCTGCACCGAAACCCCCAAATCCGCCGCCCGTTGGCGATCGGGGGTGATAATGAACTCCGGTTTCACAAGGCTGTTACTTGAAGTCACCTCCACAAAACCGGGCAATTCCCGCATTTGGGCCTCCAGTTCCGCCGCCGTTGCGGCTAACTGTGTGGGATTTTCACTTTTGAGGATCAGGCTCAAATCCTTTGCACTTCCCCCCGCCCCTTCCGAGCGGAACGTCACCCGCGCTCCGGGGATTTTTTGGAACTGCGATCGCATTTCCGTTTGGAAATCCCGCTGATGGACGCGCTGAGATTTAGGCACAAGATTCACCGATAACTGCCCCGTGTTGGCATTGCTGGCATGGGCCAACACCGAAGCCACCGCCGGATGCGCTTCTAGTTCCGCGCTCACCCGTTGCAAGACCGCTGTCGTTGCCGAGAGGGGCGAACCGGGGGGTAGTTCGACGCTGACGGTACTTAAACCCGTATCCCCAGAGCTAAATAACCCTTGGGGAATGTAGGGAACTAATTGAAGACTGCCGATAAAAAAGAGGAGGGCGATCGCCAGCGTTAACAACCGATGGCGCAATGCCCACACCAATAAACCCTGATAGGGCCGCCGCCGCGCCGGTTGGCTGATCGTTGCATCCAACTCTTGACGAAACTGATCATAGGGACTGGTGAGATCTTCCCCCCGCGTCCGGGGCTTATCCTTGAGCAAATAGGCACTGAGCATCGGCGTGATCGTCGTCGCCACCAATGTAGAAAACATCGTCGAAACCGCCACCGTCACCCCAAAGGGCTGGAAAAACTGCCCCGGTATCCCCCCCATAAACGCCACCGGCAAAAACACCGCCACAATTGTCGCCGTCGTCGTCACCACCGCCAGGCCAATTTCCCTCGCCCCATCCATAGCCGCCTGAAACGGCGGTTTCCCCCGCTGAATATGCTGATCAATATTTTCAATCATGCAAATGGCATCATCCACCAAGTTCCCCATCGCCAACGCCAACGCCAACAGCGTCATGCCATTGAGCGTGTAACCCAAACCACGCATCACCAAAAAGGTAGGAATCACCGACAGGGGCAAAGCGCAGGCGGTGATTAATGTCATCCGCCAATCTTTGAGGAACAGCCCCACAGTGATCACCGTTAGCACCGAGCCGATTAAGACCGCATCAAGGGTGGATCGATAGGAACCTCGGATCTGTTCGGCGCGGGTAACGATCAATTGCAGCGTCATATCCTCCGGTAGCGTCTTTTGTAACTGCGTGACCTGACGACTAACCGCCTCCTCCACCGTTACTAACGTACTGCCAGAACTGCGATACACCGCAAACCCCACCACGGGATCCTGATTGAAAAACGCTGCCTGTTGAGGGGTAAGGGAGCCATCTACCACTGTGCCGAGGCTATTGAGGGGAACTGTGCCGCCGCTGGGGAGGATAATTGGGGTTTGAGCCAGTTCGGCCACGGTGGCCATGCTGCCCAATGTGCGCACATTTTGCTCGCGATTCCCTAACTCGGTTTGGCCGCCGGGTAGATCAATATTGCCTTGGCGGATTTGATCATTCACCGCCGTAGCGGTGATGCCGTAGGCTTGGAGCCGTTGGGGGTCGAGATCAACCCGGATCGCCCGATCTACCCCCCCTAAGCGTTCAATGCGGGCCACACCGGCAACAGCGAGGAGGGAGCGGCTAATCGTGCGATCAACAAAATCGCTGAGTTCGGCAACGCTCCGCCCTGGGGCAATCACGGCATAGGTCATGATCGAACCCCCGGCAAACTCTAGCCGCTGCACAATGGGTTCATTGATGTCTTCGGGGAGGTCGGTGCGGATCTGGGCGATCGCATTGCGCACATCATTGGTGGCTTGGTTGGCATCAGTTCCCAATACAAACTGAATCACGGTACTCGATCGCCCATCGGTGACGGTGGAGCGAATTTCATCAATATCCCCTAAACCCGCCACTGCATCCTCTACTTTACGGGTGACTTGGGTTTCCAGTTCCGTCGGCCCGGCACCGGGTTGGGTGACATTCACCTGCACCACCGGCAGATCAATATTGGGTTGGGTATCAATGCCCAGGCTGAAGAAGGAGAAGGCCCCGACAATGGCGAGAACGAGGAATAAAACGAGGGTGGGGACAGGTCGTTTAATCGACCAGATGGAGAGGTGAAAGGCCATAGAATTTGCCGCGCAAGGAGCAATGCGGCTCGCACTGGAGCGGGGGAGGGACGATCCGCAATTGTTAAGATATTTTAAGCCATTTCGGCCAGGATGGACGGGATTGTCATCGGTTTGGGCAGGATGAGCATGAAGCGACTGCCTTGGCCGAGGGTACTTTCCACCCAAATGCTGCCATGGTGTTGTTTGACAATTTCCCGACAAATGGCCAGCCCTAACCCCGTTCCCTGATGGCTGGATTGATGATCTTTCACCTGCTGGAACCGCTCAAAAATGCGATCGCAATCCTCCGTCGCAATCCCCGGCCCCTGATCGGCAATGATCACCAACACACCCCGTTGATCACCTTCAGCGGTGATCAGGATTTCCGTGTTGGGGGGAGAGAATTTCAAACCATTGTTAATTAAATTGGTGAGGACTTGCAGGATTTGATCCGGGTCAGCCCAAACGGTGAGATCCGGTGCAATGGCGTTGCTCTGGAGCGTGATTTTTTGCTCTTGGGCCATGGGTTGCATCAGGGCGAGGGCCTGATTAATCAGGGTTTGCACAGAGCAGGCTTTTTTATTAAGTGTCAGTTGTCGCGATTCAAGCCGCTCAAGGTTGAGGAGGTTGTTAATCAGGCGAATCAGGCGATCGGTGTTGTTGCCGATAATTTCGATCAATTGTTGCCCCTTGGGATGCAGTTCCCCGAACTTGCCTGTGCCGATTAACTTAATGGCGGCATTGATGGAGGTGAGGGGGGTGCGCAGTTCATGGCTGGCGATCGCCAGCAGTTCATCTTTACGAGCGGTGAGGGCTTGCCTTTCCTGCTCCAAATCATGGCCAGCAATGAACTGCCCTAACCCTTGGGACATCAATTCTACAATATCCACCTCATGGGCATTAAAAGCCGTGGGCCGCTGCAAGGGATCAGCAAAACAAAGCACCCCATAGATCTCCCCCTTGACCAAAATCGGTGTACCCACATAGCTGGCAATGGGCGATCGCCAGGGGGATTGCTGCTTTTGCTCCGGGGTGAGTTGATGAATGGCGATGGTTTTGGCAAATTGCACAACAGTTTGCCCTAAGCAGGGGGGAGGAATGGGATCCCCGACCTGTAGTGTTGAGGTGATGGGATGACAAGCCGCCACCATCACGGGCCGCAGATCAGGGCTATCCTCAACAACACCCTCTAAGCGGCACACCATCCCCCATTGCATCCCCAGCATCTTACAGCCCGCCTCAAGATAGGCTTGAAAAATTTCCACCACTGAACCATAGAACTGGGTATCGAGATGGTGCAGAATTTTGAGGTTACGGTTTTGGGCATTAAGGGAAGCTTTGGCAACTTGGAGATGGAGGTGGTTGGCAATACGGGCGAGAATTTCCGCTTGAATGAAGGGTTTGGTAACATAGTCCACGGCCCCTACCTCAAAGGCGGCAATAATATCTTCTTTGGCATGGCTGGCGGTGAGAAAAATGACGGGGATTTCCGCCCAAGCCGGATTGGCTTTGAGCCTCTGGCAGACTTGCAATCCGCTCATTTTCGGCATCATCAAGTCCAGTAAAATCATATCTGGCTGAGTCTGCTCAACCCGGGCGATCGCCTCCTCCCCATGGTTGGCCATTGTGACCCGATAGCCTGCATGATCTAAAATTTTGCTCACCACCTTGAGGTTATAACCGAGGTCATCCACCACCAAAATTAGAAAATCAGCAGGATTCTGTACTGCCATTCATCACCACCACTCGATTAGGCCATGGGTTCACCCTCAGGGGCGATGGGTACGCTGTCCCGGATCGCCACCGCTCTTAAACCTAACAAAATCAGTCCCGCCTCTCCACCGATGCAATAAAAATTGCCATCTTTACGGGGTTTGGGGCAAAAATCTGGGGGAGGGCGAATTTTTTAGGGGAGGGTGAAAAATTTTTCGCCCCTACCGAAGCATATTAGTACATTTAATCTAATGCCCCCACAATGATATAGTGGTCAATTGCTATCCACTCAACCCCTCCTATGCTCAGAGCCGGAATTGTGGGCCTGCCCAACGTGGGCAAATCCACCCTGTTTAACGCCCTCGTCGCCAACGCCAAAGCCGATGCCGCTAACTTTCCCTTTTGCACCATTGAACCCAACGTGGGGGTGGTGGCCGTCCCTGATGAACGGCTACAAGTTTTAGCGGATATTTCCAAATCTAAACAGATCGTCCCCACCCGGATTGAATTTGTTGATATTGCCGGCCTGGTGAAAGGGGCAAGCCAAGGAGAGGGGTTAGGCAACCAATTCCTCGCCAATATCCGGGAAGTAGATGCGATCGTCCATGTGGTGCGTTGTTTTGATGATGAAGATATTATCCATGTGGCCGGCTCCGTTGACCCGGTGCGGGATATGGAAATTATTAATTTAGAACTAGCCTTAGCAGATCTCGCCCAAGTTGAGCGGCGTATGGATCGAGTCCGCAAGCAGGCCCGGGCCAACAAAGAAGCCCAAGCCGAATTAGAAATTCTCCAAACCCTTTACACCGCCCTCGATGCCGGCCAGTCGGCCCGCTTGGTGGATCTGGATGAAGAGGCCGCCGAGATGATTAAAACCCTAGGGCTACTCACCCGCAAGCCGGTGATCTATGCAACGAATGTCACCGAAGATGATCTTGCTGCGGGCAATGCCTGGGTGGAAGCGGTGCGGGCAGTGGCGGCAACGGAAAACGCCAAGGTGGTGATTATTTCCGCCCAAGTGGAATCGGAACTGGTGGAACTCTCCCCAGAGGATCGCACAGATTTTCTCGAAGCCTTGGGGGTGACAGAAGGGGGGTTAAAATCCCTAATCACCGCCACCTATGAACTGTTGGGGCTGCGCACCTACCTCACCACAGGCGAAACCGAAACCCGCGCCTGGACAATTCGGGCCGGCATGACCGCCCCCCAAGCCGCTGGCGTGATCCATACGGATTTTGAGCGGGGCTTTATTCGGGCCGAAACCGTCAGTTATGGGGATTTGGTCAGTACCGGCTCCATGGGAGCCGCCAAGGAAAAGGGCTTAGTGCGTAGTGAGGGCAAAGAATATATTGTTCAAGAGGGCGATGTGATGCTCTTCCGCTTTAACGTTTAAAAAAATCTCCTCGTTACTTGGCTCGGCCCAGTAACACTCCCCCAGAGGCTCTGCCTCCATCCGCTCAGGCGGCAGAGCCGCCCAAATCCCGTGTCACGTCGGAGCCATGGCACGAGATCTAAATATTCCCCCCTTTTTTAAGGGGGGCAGGGGGGATCTCTCTAGCACCTTTGCCAACAAGTCTAATTCGTTTTTAACGTGAGAACTGATGCGCTTTCCCGATGAATCTGAGCCACCCCTGAGCCTCAATCTGATTTCGATGATTGATGTGATTTTTGTGATTCTGGCCTTTGTGATTTTGGCCACGGTGCAACTGGCCCGATTAACTGGGATGCCCGTCAATTTGCCCGAAGCCGCCACCTCCCAAGCCCAACCCGTCCCGCCAGTGACAGTCAGCCTGCGGGCCGATGGCCAGATCTTTTTTAATCAAACCCCCGTAACCATGCCCGAATTGATCACCAATATTCGCGGCCAATTACAACCCAATCAGCCTCTAACTGTGCTGCTCAATGCTGATACTACCGTCCCCCATGGGCAAGTGGTGGCGGTGATGGATCAGTTAAGGCAATTATCGGGGGTGCAGTTGGCGATCGCCACCCGCCCCACCACAACGGAACCCTCTAGGTGAGGAAATCCCTGCCTTAAGGAGGGCGATCGCCCCCTCAATTCCGCCCTCAGATTTGCGACAATCAGATTATCCTGAACGACAAAACACGATGAGCATTTCCCCGAAGGCAATCTATGACTGGTATCGTTCCACCCTCCGCAATCCTAAATATCGTTGGTGGATCATCCTCGGTAGTTTGGTCTATATCATCAGCCCCATTGACATTGCCCCGGACTTGATCCCCATCGTCGGCCAAATCGATGATCTAATGATCCTCACCCTGCTGATTTCCGAAGTCTCGCAATTGGTCTTAGATTTTGCCAAAACCAAAAAAGCTGAGGGGGTCAGTCCAGATTTAGGGGACAATCAAACAGCAACAGTGAATGTCGATGCCGTCACCCTCGACTAATTCCGTTCCCCATTCCCTGTTCCCCATTCCCTCAAACCAGGATGCCCTGCCCCCATTATGCAGATCCTGATCGTCGAAGATAACCCCGAAATTGCTCAACTCCTCCACGACACGTTAACGCGGGAGGGGTTTAGCTGCGATCGCGCCCCCGATGGCCTCCAAGCCATGCAACGGGTTACAGAACGCCCACCGGATTTAATCATCTTGGATTTGATGTTGCCGGGTTTGGATGGCTTGGAGGTTTGTACGCGGGTGCGGCAAATGGCCAACATTAAAGACCCCTATATTTTGATGTTGACGGCTCGCAGCGAGGAAATCGATCGCGTCATTGGCCTGTCAACGGGGGCGGATGACTATTTGGTGAAGCCTTTTAGCCCCCGTGAATTAGTGGCGCGGGTGCGTGCTTTGTTGCGCCGCAGTCTGCGGGGGGAAAAGAACCGCCTCCACCAAACCCCCCATTTCACCCTCGATCTGGATCAACACATTGCCACGCGCCACAGTGCCGATCAAGGGGATGAGGTGCTGGAATTGACGGCGTTGGAGTTTAATTTATTGGCGGTGTTGATCAGTTATCCAGGGCGAGTCTGGACGCGGCCACAGTTGATTGAAAAGTTGTGGGGGAATGATTTTTTTGGGGATGAACGGGTGGTGGATACCCATGTGGGCCGGTTGCGGAAAAAAGTTGAATTCGACCCCTCCCAACCGCAATTTATTAAAACGGTGATCGGCTTGGGCTACAAATTCGAGGACGATTGACGTACTCCCCGCGATTCCCTCGTTACTTGGCTCTGCCAAGTAATGCCCCTTTGGAGGCTCTGCCTCCACTTAGGCGGCAGAGCCGCCCTAGCCCCGTGCCACGGCAGAGCCATGGCACGAGGTTAACTGTAGGGGCGAAAAATTTTTCGCCCTCCCCATTTCGCTCAATCTTCACCCTGAATCGCTTCCAACAACATTAACGTTTGCTGTAATCCGGCAAAATCTTCAGCTTCGGTAAATAATTCATTGGCCCGCTCCAGATCGGCGATCGCCTCCTCCTTTTCCCCCAAGTGATACCGGGCTAAACCCCGCCCCCCGTAGGCCCGCCCCCACTGAGGATCGAGGGCGATGGCTCGGTTAAAATCAGCGATCGCCTCCCCATAGGCTTCCTGTTCAATATGAATCAGACCCCGCTGATAATAACTTTCTGTGAGCGTGGCATCTAGGGCTAAGGCTTGGTTGAAATCGGCGAGGGCAGGTTCAAACTGATTGAGGCTGAGGTAGGCTTTGCCCCGTTCTTGATAGGCGATCGCCGTGGGATCTAATCTTAAAACTTGGGTAAAGTCTGCAATGGCCGCCGCCTCATCCTCCAAGGCCATCCAAGCCCGGCCCCGTTGTTGATAGGCGCTCCCTTGGCTCGGATCGCGGCGAATCACTTCGTTAAGATCAGCGATCGCCCCCAAATAATCCCCCGCTGTCCCCTTCGCCTCACCGCGATCCAAAATTTCACCCAGGTTTAACGCTCCTAAGGCTTCTAAATCTTCAATGATGGCAACGGCAGCGGCCACCGTATCCGGTTTGCCTTCTGCGGTTGCACGGCTGACCCCTTGACGAAAATCGGCGATCGCCCCCCCAAAATCCCCCATCGCCCGCCGCACATAACCGCGATTGAAATACCCCACCGCAGCCTCCGGCTCCTGAGCAAGGGCGCGGTCAAAATCCGCCAAGGCTGCCGGATAATCCCGCACCCAAAAATAGGATGTGCCTCGGTAACGATAGGCTTCAGCATGATGGGGATCAAGGCGGATCACTTGGGAGAAATCGGCGATCGCCTTTTCATACTCCCCCTGCTCCACCCAAGCCAATCCCCGAAGCTGATAAGCCCGGAGATGTTCGGGGTTCTGTTCAAGGGCGCGGTTGAGGGCATCTAAAAGGTTAGGGTCTGCCTGGGCCAGTTGGATTGTAGCGGTGGGAGTAGCAATGGCGGGCAGGGGTAAACCGGGAAACAGGGCGAGGGTGAGGGTTGCCCCAAGGGTGAAAAGGGTTGATTTAAGCATGAATCAAGAACGCAAGCATCAATGGCTCAGACGACGGGCATCTTCAAAAGCTCCGGGTGAATAATGTCCCTCACCCTAAATCCCTCTCCCAGGTGGGGAGAGGGATTTAGAATTTAACCCCTTTGGGGGAGGAAAGAGAAGAGAGGAGAGAGTGAAATGCTGGCGTTCCCCCTCACTCCTCACTTCTCACTCCTGACTTTTTGCGAAAAGGGGATGAGGGGCCTAAAACACCTGTTCAATTTCGGCAATTTCGGGGATAAATTCCCGCAGACGGCGTTCAATGCCCATCCGGAGCGTCATCGCTGAACTGGGGCAAGAGCCACAGGCCCCTTGGAGCCGGAGCTTCACAATCGGGCCATCGATTTCAACCAGTTCAACGTTGCCCCCATCGGCCATGAGGTAAGGGCGCAGTTCATCGAGAACATTTTCAACGTTGTCGTTGGTTAGGGTGAGGGGTGGAGATAAAGCCATGGCATCTTAATGGTGAATGAGAACTGAGCTTATTCTAGCGCAGGAGTTGGAACCGCCGAGGGGGATAGCGATCTGTGGGATTCCAACCTGCGTTAGGATTGAGCAGGCTCAATTTTTAACGCAAATCCTCTAAAACCCTTAAAGTCAATGTCGATTAAATCCATTTTTAACCGTATTCTCGCCTTTTGCCTCGTCTTGACTCTCACCTTTGTTGGTGGTGGCTTGGCGGCAGCGGATAGTCTGACGGGTAACTACCGTGAAGATACCCTGGCTGTGGTGGAAACGCTGACCCATGTTCTCGAAACCCCCAACGATGCCCCGGACATGGCCGAGCTACGCACAGAAGCTCGCCAAAAAATTAATGACTATGCTGCCCGTTACCGTCGTGATAATCGCGTTTCTGGACTGCGCTCCTTTACGACAATGCAAACTGCCCTCAACAGCTTGGCGGGGTTCTATAGCTCCTACGGCTCCCGGCCCGTTTCGGATAAGCTCAAAACGCGATTAACACAAGAGTTTCGCCAGGTGGAAATTGCCCTCAAACGGGGCCTATAGGCGATCGCTCTCCTAGCGCAATCCTCAAGTCAGGCCTCGCCCTCAAGCGGTAGACTCCACAGATCATTGAGGATGGCGATCGTTCAGTTTGCAAACTGGCTGATTGATACGGAATGGTGATCTCCCTTGGGGAAGAATAAACTCAGATCACGGTTGTCCCGAGGGCAACCGTTTTTGCTTGCTACCGTTAATATCAACGGGGATCCTCTGGATCTTATCCAACTATCTGATAGCCTCACCACAGCCTATGTTGCGATCGCTCTTCACCTCCCCCCTTTTGCGCCGTCGTCTGATCAGTAGCTTGCTCCTAGCCAGTACCACCCTGGGGCAATGGGCGATCGCCACCGCCGCCCAAGCCCAAACCGGGCGGTTTTGCCACCTCTCGCCAGCGGAAGTGAATCGCAAAAATACGCTGCGGGAAGCCGCTGCCCAGGGGAACACCCAAGCTCAACAGGATTATCAGGCGATCGTCCGTCAGCATTCCCAATGGATGCAAGAATGCCGCCAACGCACTTGGCCCCGCACCCAAGCCCTTTGGTTGCGGCTCTATCCCTGCGATCTAGAGCCGGGGGTATTAGATGATGTGTTCGATCGCATTGTCAATCAAGGCTATAACGCCGTTTATATTGAGGTTTTTTACGATTCTCAAGTGCTGTTACCCGCAGCGGATAACCCCACGCCTTGGGTTTCAGCGGTGCGATCGCCCGGCTTGGAAAATGTCGATCTCTTCGCCATGGGTTTGCAAAAAGCCCGCGATCGCAACCTCAAAGCCTATGCCTGGCTCTTTGCCATGAACTACGGTTACGCCTACGCCGTTCGCCCCGAACGCCAGCAAAATATGGCCCGCAATGGTCGCGGCGAAACCAGTCTCACCTTTGTTGATGATGGCTCTCAAGGGTTTATCGACCCCTACAGTGCTCAAGGTCGGGCTGAATATGCCGCCCTTGTCCAAGCCGTCCTCCGTCGTCGCCCCGATGGAGTCTTATTTGACTACATCCGTTATCCTCGCGGCAGTGGGGCCGATTCAGTGATCACCCGTGTCCAAGACCTCTGGATCTATGGTCAATCCTCTCGCAATGCCCTCCTCAACCGCGCCACCAACAACCAAGGCCGCGAACTGATCAACCGTTATCTCAATCAAGGCTCCATCAGCAGCAGTGATATCCAATCCGCCCGCTCGCTCCATCCTGGCGAATCTGGCCCCCAATGGCAGGGACTGAATTCCAGCAATCTCAATTGGGAACTGTGGCGATTAGCCCTGGCCCATGCCGCCCAAGGGGTGATTGATTTTCTCCATACCGCCGCCGCTCCTGTTCTGCGCCAAGGCATTCCCGCCGGGGCCGTCTTCTTCCCCCATGGCAATCAACCCGTGGGCCAAGGCGGCTATGATTCCCGGCTCCAACCTTGGGATCGTTTTTCCTCTCAATTGGAATTACATCCCATGTCCTACGCCATCTGTGGCAATGGAACCCACTGCATTGTTGATGAAGTGCAACGAGTCCATGATCTGGCTACTCCCGGAACCCGGATCATCCCGGCTTTGGCGGGGCAATGGGGCCAGGTGACAAGGGCCCACCCCCCCTTAGAACAACAGATGACCGCCATTCAGCAGGCTTTCCCCCAATTGCAGGCGGTGAGCCATTTTGCCTATGCTTGGATTGAACCGGCCCACGATCGCGCCCGCCAAAGTTGTCGCCGCTAACCCTTGGGTAATGGATTGGGGGGCGATCGCCCCAAGAGTGCTACAATCCTCATATCAATTTTTTTTGATAGGTCGTCATGGCTACTCAACCCACCGTTAATCCCAAAGCCATCCAGGCCGGGGGACAACTGAATATTTTTGAGAAATATCTCACCCTTTGGGTCGCTCTCTGCATCGTTGCCGGGGTGATCCTTGGGCGCATCTTTCCCCAGGTCGCCGTTGCCCTCGATGCCATGAGCATCTACCAAGTCTCGATCCCCATCGCCATCTGTTTATTTGCGATGATGTATCCGATTATGGTGAAAATCGACTTTTCCCAGGCGGTGAAGGCGGCTCAAACCCCCAAGCCGGTGATCCTTACCCTTGTGGTCAATTGGCTGATTAAACCCTTAACCATGGTGCTGTTAGCCCAAGTTTTTTTAGGGCAATTATTCCTACCACTGTTGAGCCAAACGGAAATAATTCGTGGGGTAGAAACCACCTTAGCCAGTTCCTATATTGCTGGGGCAATTTTATTAGGGATTGCCCCCTGTACCGCTATGGTTTTAATGTGGGGTTATCTCTCCTATAGCAACCAAGGCCATACCTTAGTAATGGTGGCGGTGAATTCCCTAGCAATGTTGTTTCTCTATGCCCCTTTGGGAAAATGGTTATTGGCGGTGAATGATCTCACCGTGCCTTGGCAAACCATTGTTTTTTCCGTGTTAATCTATGTAGGTTTGCCCTTAGCAGCGGGGATGTTTACCCGAACTTGGGCATTACAAAATAAAGGACGGGCTTGGTTTGAGGAGGTTTTTCTTCCCAAGTTAGGCCCCATTGCCACGTTAGCCTTGTTAACGACATTAATCCTGTTGTTTGCCTTTAAAGGGGATGTGATTGTACAAAATCCCTTGCATATTGTCTTAATTGCTGTCCCCCTATTTATTCAAACCAATCTCATTTTTGGAATTACCTATGTAGCGGCCTGGAAAATGAAAATGTCCTATGAAGATGCGGCTCCGGCGGCATTGATTGGGGCGAGTAATCATTTTGAGGTGGCGATCGCCACCGCTGTCATGCTCTTCGGCCTCAACTCCGGGGCAGCTTTAGCAACAGTCGTCGGCGTGTTAATCGAAGTGCCGGTCATGCTCATGCTCGTAGAATTCTGCAAACGCACCGCCTTCTGGTTTCCCCGCGAACCCGAAAAGGCCACCCTCTGCGATCCCCGCTGTACCGACCTTCTCCCCTCAGAATCCTAAAACCCCCCTTTTGAAGGGGGGCAGGTTTCGTTTCTAATTTTATCGTCGTTTCATCCCCTAATCAGAATCCTAAAACCCCCCCTTTTTAAGGGTAGCAGGGGGGATCCCACCTATTCATTTCCCAAAGGACTAAAACCATGAAAAACGTCATGTTCGTCTGCAAGCGCAATTCCTGCCGTTCCCAAATGGCGGAAGGCTTTGCCAAAACCCTCGGCGCGGGCAAAATCAACGTCACATCTTCCGGCTTAGAAGCCAGTCGTGTCCATCCCACAGCCATCCAAGTGATGCAAGAAATCGGCATTGATATCACTGACCAAACCTCCGATCCCCTCGATGCTTTTCAGGCGGAAGATTATGATGCAGTGATTTCCCTCTGTGGTTGTGGGGTGAATTTGCCGGAGGCTTGGGTATTGCGGGCGGTGTTTGCGGATTGGGAATTAGAAGACCCCGATGGCAAGCCCTTGGCAACATTCCACCGAGTGAGGGATGAAATTAAAGCGCGGGTGGAGGCGTTAATCGTGCAATTGACTGAGGGCTAAATCGCAACAGGAGGGCGAAAGGTTTTTCGCCCCTACGGGTTTTTGGTTGAGCAGGCAACGGTATAAAAAAATTAATCCTCTCTACCCCCCGCCACCGTCTCCACAAAATACCCACTACTATCCCGCCGCATTTGCCAAAACCTTTAATCAGCTTTGCCCTTTTGAAAGATTTTGGCATTTTCTTGAATAAGCGGGGAACAGGCGATCCAGAGGCGATCTTAATTTTTGCCCATTAATTGAGAAAAAGTAGCATTAAGGCTAAAATAAAAGACCTTGTTTATTGTGGATACCCTATGAAGCTCCGTTTCTCCCGAACCCTTGCCTTGCTCGTCTCTAGCCTGATGCTGGGGGCGATCGCCTGCTCTGCCCCTACTACCCCGGAAGCCTCAACCCCCGGCGAATCCCCCACCCCAGAAGCGGGCGGCGTGCTCAATCTCTATTCCTCCCGCCACTATGACAGCGACGAAGAACTGTATCAAAAATTCACCGAGGCTACAGGGATTGAAGTCAACCTGATCGAAGGGAAAGAAGAGGAACTGATCGAGCGGATTAAAAGCGAAGGGGCCAATAGTCCTGCCGATCTGCTGATGACAGTGGATGTGGGCAACCTCTGGCGGGCCCAAGAAGCTGGGATTTTACAATCCGTTGAATCGGAGGTCTTAACTGAGAAAATCCCTGCTAATCTCCGTGATGATCAAAATCAATGGTTTGCCCTCACCAAGCGGGCGCGGGTGATTATCTATAACCCCGATAAAGTCAAAGAATCCGACCTCTCCACCTACGAGGCCCTCGCTGAACCCCAATGGAAGGGGCGGATTTGTATTCGCAGTTCGAGCAATATCTATAATCAGTCTTTGGTGGCGGCGAAAATTGCTGAACTGGGGGAAGCGGAAGCTAAGGCTTGGCTTGCAGGGTTGGTGGCTAACTTTGCTCGTCCCCCCGAAGGTAATGATACTGCCCAAATCCAGGCTGTTGCGGCCGGAGCTTGTGATGTGGCTATTGCAAATACTTATTATGTGGGCCGTTTGATCCGTTCGGAAGAACCCGCTGATCAAGAGGTAGCGAAAAAAATTCGCGTTTTCTTCCCCAATCAAGATGAGGGCGGAACCCATATCAACATCAGCGGCGCGGGGGTGACAGCCAATGCACCGAATCAGGAAAATGCGATCGCCTTTTTAGAATTTCTCGTCACCCCCGAGGCCCAGGAGATTTTCGCCGCCGCCAATAATGAATATCCCGTCGTTGAAGATGTCGCCGCCCACGAAGTGGTAAAAACCCTAGGGGACTTCAAAGCCTCAGAACTGAAGGTGGAGGAGTACGGCGAACTCAACCCCAAAGCAGTGCAATTGATGGATCAGGCCGGTTGGAAGTGAACCAAGTAAGCTAACTTAAAGATTGGCCCTCGCCTAATCTTGATTAATGCACCTATGATTGTTGCCATTGATTTTGGGACGAGTAACACCGTCGTTGCCCGTCTCAACCCCACCACCCAAACCGGGGAAATCCTCGCCCTTCCCCCCCTGAGCCAGCAAATTTTGGCGAATCCCCCTCTGATCCCCAGCCTGCTTTATGTGGAGCAGGGGGCAACGGGTCAGGTGTTGTTGGGGCAGATGGTGCGCGATCGCGGCCTGGATATTCCCGGTGATCCCCGCTTTTTCCGCCGGTTTAAACGGGGGATTGGGGCGGAGGTGCAGGGGTTTTTGCCGGAATTGGAAGGTAAAACGATTACGTTTGAACAGGCTGGTAGTTGGTTCCTGCGGGAAATTCTCGATAGGTTACAGGCGGATGGCCCCATTCAATCCTTGGTGCTGACGGTTCCGGTGGATAGCTTTGAAGCCTATCGCCGTTGGTTGTTGGGGCTGTGCCATGGCCTCCCCATCGAGCAAATTCGCCTCGTCGATGAACCCACCGCCGCCGCCCTCGGCTATGGCCGGGAAATGGCGGAAGTGGTGCTCGTGGTGGATTTTGGTGGCGGAACCGTGGATTTTTCCTTGGTGCAACTCAATGCCTTGGGCCAAAAAACCCAGAGTAAACCCCTGGGTTTTATCCTTAAATGGGGAGATAACCTGTTAGGGGAGAGGGAAAATCAGCGGGTAAAAACGGCGCGGGTTTTGGCTAAGGCGGGGCAAAATTTGGGCGGCTCAGATCTGGATGATTGGTTGGTGGATTATTTTGTGACGACCCAAAATGTGCCTAAATCAACATTGATCACCCGTTTAGCGGAGCGGTTAAAAATTCAACTCTCTAGCCAATTTCAGGCCGATGAAGTCTATTTTGATGATGAAACCCTCGATAGCTATACCTTACGCATAGATCGCTCCCAATTCCATACCCTGCTAGGGGAACGGGGCTTTTTCAATACCCTGGATGGGTTAATGGCTCAGGTGTTGCAACAGGGGCGATCGCAAGGCATTGATCTCGAAGCCATTGATACAGTGCTGCTGGTGGGGGGAACGACGCAACTCCCAGCGGTACAGGATTGGATTCGGCAATATTTCCCCGCGCCGAAAATTCGTGTCGATAATCCCTTTGGGGCGATCGCCCTAGGGGGTTTGCAGTTAGCCCAAGGTTTTGAATTAAAGGATTTCCTCTATCACAGCTACGGGATTCGCTATTGGAATCGGCGCGATCGCTGCCACAGTTGGCATCCCCTCATCCCGGCGGGCCAACCCTACCCGATGACCGAACCCATTGAGCTATTTCTCGGCGCATCGGTGGAGAATCAGCCCAGTATTGAGTTGGTGATGGGGGAATTGGGGACGCAAACCAGTACAACGGCGGTGTATTTTGATGGCGATCGCCTCGTCACCCGCACCCTAAGCGGGGATGGCCCCGCCGTCCAACCCCTCAATGATCGGGAAGGGGCGAAAACCATTGCCCAACTGTCCCCCCCTGGTGTGCCAGGGAGCGATCGCCTCCGTTTAGAATTCCGTGTTGATAGTCAACGCCAACTGCGCCTCACCGTCGAAGATTTGCTCACCCAGCAGCAACTTTTAACCAATGCGATCGTCGCTGAACTGTCTTAAAAACCCCTTTTGCGGAGGATCCCCCCGGCTACGCCGACCCCCTTGATAAGGGGGTTAAATATTCAGAACCCCCTTGATAAGGGGGTTAAATTTCAGAACCCCCTTGATAAGGGGGTTAAATTTCAGAACCCCCTTGATAAGGGGGTTAAATTTCAGAACCCCCCTTTTTAAGGGGGGCAGGGGGGATCAAACCCAAACCACCGTTTGGGTTTCCGCCGCCCGTTGGGCCGCCACCGCCACCCGCAACGCATAGATACTCGCCGCCGGTTGCACATATAACGGTTGACCTTCGCAGAGATAGGCCACCACCCCATCGAGATCCTGCTGAAATAAGCCCCGCCGCGTCCCCAATTCTAACCGTTGCACCGTTTCCCCTTGGGTGAGCCGGCCCTGCTCCTGATCAAACCAGAGGCTACCGCGATCGCCCTGTAACTCAAACTGCCGCAACCCCTCCGTAAACTGATCCCCTTTCCCATAGGTGACATCCGCAATCAACCCACTGGTAAACCGCAACTGAGTTGCACAGAGGCAGGCCCGATAATCCGGCAGGGAATCTTGATCCCAATAGCGCAGTTGACAACTCACCGTTGCCACCGAGCCGAACAAATCCGTAAGACGATGAATCCGTGAGAGGGCAGCAACGAGGGGAAAGCCAAATTGATCCCGGTTGTAGCTCCAACTGTTGAGCTTCAGGGGTTGGGGGCTGAGGGTGATGTAGCGGGCATAGTGAATATTGCCGATGGTGGGACAATATTCTTGCATCGTTAAATGTAACCCCCCCAACAGTTCAATATGCTCAATGTGGAGGAGGAGATCCTGCTCTTGGGCAAGGTTCAGGAGGGTTTCTGCCTCCTCGAGATCAAAGGTCAGGGGATATTCACAAATGACGTGTTTGCCAGCCTTGAGGGCAGCGGCAGCGATCGCCCCATGATCACAGTTTATCGTCGCAATCACCACCCCATCGAGATCGGGGTGGGTGATCAGATCCTGCCAATGGCCGTATTGGGCAGTGGTGCGATCTGGATCAAGGGCAAGGACGCGATCGGGCTGACGGCCCGCTATGGCCACCAATGCCGTTTGTGGATGGGCGGCGATCGCCTCGATCCGCCGTTTCGCCACATAACCCGTTCCCACCACTCCCCATCGGAGTACGGTATCTTGGCCCATCAGTGATGATGCTGGCCCTGTTGGGCGCAGTCTTTCTGCCAACACCGTTCTAAAGTTTGCAGACGGTAGAGATAGAGAAAGCGACTGATATCGAAAGCTGTCCGTGCGGAGGAATCAAACAGGGGTTGATTGAGATAGTGCCAGACAAGGAGGGTGAGTTGTTTGAGCTTAAAAACCATGATGATCACGGGGTTGACATCAATTGAGCGGTAAAGTTGAGTGGTATGTCCTGACAATCGGCAGGGATGGAAGGGCGCAAAGCCCAATGCCCATAGAATGGGAAATTCTAGCTCACCCCATGGAAAGCAAAATCTGCCTAAGCAGATCGCAGCAATTGGGTTGCGCTTTATTACTAATGTGCCTTAATTTTTTGGCATTTTACCCAATTTGAACGTAGAGATTTATTAAGTTAGGCAGAATTTCCCCCGGCCTTGAGGGGGAGAATTTCTCGATCCTCCTCTAAAATAACCTCCTAACCGCAAAATCATGAAGGAGCGTTCTATGGCAGATTGGCAACGGGTTGAAGGGAGTGTCACAGCCCCTCGGGGTTTTCAAGCCGCCGGGATCACCGCTGGGTTAAAGCCCTCCGGTTCACCGGATTTAGCCCTAATTTATTCTGAAAGTGAGGCGATCGCCGCTGGGGTGTTTACGACCTCTGCGGTGCGGGCGGCCTGTGTGGACTATTGCCGCCAACGCCTCCAAGCTAAGGCTAGTGCTAGGGCCATTCTCTGCAATGCGGGCCAGGCCAATGCCGCCACGGGGGAACAGGGTTGGCAAGATGCGATGGAAACCGCCACATTGTTAGGGGAAGCCCTGAAGATTTCCCCCGATGAAATTTTGCTGGCCTCCACGGGGGTGATTGGTCAACGGATGAAGATGGAGGCCTTTCGGGCTGGGATTCCGCAAGTTGTGGCGGCGTTGGATAGTGAGGGGGGCGATCGCTGTGCGGGGGCGATTATCACCACGGATTTAGTCCCCAAAGCCATTGCTTTAGAAACCCACATCGAAGGCCGCCCGGTACGCATTGGGGGCATTGCCAAAGGCTCCGGGATGATTCACCCCAACATGGCCACGATGCTCGGCTTTGTTACCTGCGATGCTGCGGTTTCAACGACGCTTTGGCAGGAAATGCTCCAACGGGCCACCGACCAAAGTTTTAATCAAATTACCGTTGATGGCGATACCAGTACCAACGATAGTTTAATTGCCCTCGCTAATGGCCAATCCCGCACGACGGCCATCACCGAGCCGGGGCCGGAGGCAACCAAATTAGAGGCGATGTTGGTGGAGGTTTGCCAATATTTAGCGAAGGCGATCGCCCGTGATGGGGAAGGGGCCACCTGTTTAATCGAAGTGCGCGTCACCGGAGCGCCCAGCGATGCCGCTGCCCGCAAGGTGGCGAAAACCATTGTCGGCTCTTCCTTAGTGAAATCCGCCATTTTCGGCCGTGATCCCAATTGGGGCCGCATTGCCGCCGCCGCTGGCCGGGCTGATGTCCCCTTTGATCAAAACCGGCTCCGCATTCACCTAGGGGAATTCAAAATGATGGAAGCGGGGCAACCCCTTCCCTTTGATCGTGTTGCTGCCAGTGATTACATTAAGGCGATCGCTGCTCAATCTTCCAGTACCTCCCCCACGGGCCAATTAATCCAAGACCTGGATCATCCCCTGGAAATTACCGTCGATTTAGGCAATGGTTCCGGGTCTGGTTTGGCTTGGGGCTGTGACCTTAGTTATGACTATGTGAAAATTAATGCGGAATATACGACATAGGGAATAGGCAACAGGCAACAGGTTGATGTAGGGGCGTTGGCGTAAGCCTGCCGGAGGCACAAAAATCTTTCGCCCCCACGCCAATCAATGGGACGACCATGCTAGTTTAAAGCTACTACTTATGATAGTCAGCATAGCCAACCCAACCCGCCATGATCACCACCGCCGCCGCCCCGATCATCACCTGGGAAAAACTCCCCGATGATTACCGTTTACCCGATGACCCCGTGGACAATCGCACCCAGCCCCTCCTGGCCGAAGCCCTCACCGATGCCCTGCGGGGCAACGATCGCATCAACGCCCAAAGCATCACCGCCACCAATTACGGCATCTGCGCCACTTTCAACGGCAAAATCGTCATCAAAGCCCCCGATTGGGCCTATATTCCCCGTTTTTCCGTCCCCCCGGAGGAGATTGAACGTAGCTATACGCCGCAACTGCAAGGGGATTTTCCCCAAATTGTCATGGAATTTGTTTCGGAAACCGAAGGGGGGGAATATTCCACAAAACCCACCTACCCGCCGGGGAAATGGTTCTTTTATGAACAGATCCTGCGCGTCCCGGTTTATGTCATCTTTGCCCCCCATAGCAATACGTTGGAATGCTACCGTCTAGGCGATCGCGGCCAATATGCCATTGAAACCCCCAACAGTGACGGCCGCCACTGGCTCCCGGAATTGAATCTCCATTTAGGAACTTGGTTGGGGACAGCTTTAGGCCGTACCGGGTCATGGCTGCGGTGGTGGGATGAAGGGGGGAATTTGTTGTTGTGGAAAGATGAAAAATTGGCCCAAGAACGGCAGCGAACCGAGCGACTCCTGGCCCAACTGCGGGCGGCGGGAATTGAACCGGATCTGGATTAATCTCCTTAAATGCTACTTGTAGGGGCGAAAAATTTTTCGCCCTAATTTGCGATCTAAACCTTTCGCCCTAAATTTTCCACATTAAACCTTTCGCCCTAACCCCATCGTTCGATCTGCACGGCACAGGCTTTTAATTCCGGTTGTTTGGAGTCGGGACAACTGGCCCCATGGGTGAGGGCGTTGGCTTCGGTATCTTCCCCCCATAATGCCCCCCAATGCATGGGAATAAATAGGGTTCCAGGGGCGATCGCCTTTGTCACTTCTGCATGAAAACGAGCCATGCCTCGGCGCGATCGCACCACCACCCAATCCCCCGCACTAATCCCATACTTTTGGGCATCGCGAGGATGAATTTCTAAACAGGGTTGGGGGTGCATTTTCGTGATTTTCGGGATGCGGCCGGTGCGGGTTTGGGTGTGCCAATGGCCGTAGAGGCGGCCCACCGTGAGGACAAAGGGATAATCCGGATCGGGGGGTTCGGCTAAACCCCGTGAATGGACGGCGATAAATTTCGCCCGGCCGTCGGGGGTGGGAAATTGTAAATCGGGATAAAGTTGTTGGCCGTGGGTTTGGGGTTCCGTTCCGGCAGGGCAGGGCCATTGGATCGGGCCAATGTCGCGGAGGCGATCGTGGCTGATCCCCGTCAGATCACAAACCCGGCCAGCGGTGAGTTGGGCAAATTCTCCATAAACCGCCGCTGCATCGGCAAAATCAAACCCATCAAACCCCAACCGCTGCCCCACTGCGGCAACAATCTGCCAATCCGCCCGCGCCTCCCCTGGCGGCTCCCGAAAGGCTTGGCACAGCGTCACGACCCGCTCTGAATTGGTCATTGTGCCGGTTTTTTCGCTCCATTGGGCGGCGGGGAGGAGGAGATGGGCGTAGGCGGTGGTTTCGGTGGGATGGTAGGCATCTTGGAGGATCGTGAAAGGGGATTGTTTTAAGGCAGCCTTGACCCGATGCAAATCCGGCAAACTCACTAGGGGATTGGTGGCCATAATCCACAGCAGATTGATTTCACCCCGCTCTAAACTGCGGATCATTTCCCCTGCATCTTTCCCTGGTGCTGGGGAAATCTGGCCCGGCGGTAGCTGCCAAGCAGTTTCGAGTTCTGCCCGATGTTGGGGATTGGTCACGCTGCGATAACCGGGGAGGATGTGGGCCAAGCCGCCGGTTTCTCGCCCTCCCATGGCGTTAGGTTGGCCGGTGAGGGAAAACGGCCCTGCGCCAGGTTTGCCGATCTGGCCGGTCATTAAATGGAGGTTGATCAGCGTGCGAGCTTTCGCTGTACCTTCGGAGGATTGGTTAATCCCCATCGACCAAAGGGAAAGCACCCGCTGGGATTCTACCCACCATTGGGCCGTTTGTTCGAGGTGGGCGATCGCCACACCACAAACTGCCGCCACCCGCTCCGGGGCATAATCAGCAAGGATGGCCTGATAAGCCTCAAAATTGTAGCTATGGTGGGCGATAAAATCCTGATCTATGCCTCCTTTTTGGGCGATCAAGTGAGCAATGCCATTGAGGAGCGTAATGTCAGTGCCGGGATTAATCGCCAAATGGAGATCCGCCTTGGCCGCCGTCGCTGTACAGCGGGGATCCACCACCACTAACTTCACATCAGGATGGCGTTTGTGGTATTTCGCCAAGCGGTTAAAGGCGATGGGGTGACAGTCTGCCATGTTTGCGCCAATGATCAAGGCAAAATCCGTGGCTTCTAAATCGTCATAGCAACAGGGCGGCCCATCACTACCAAAACTTTGGCTATAGGCCGCCACCGCTGAAGACATACAAAGCCGGGAATTAGAATCAAAATTATTCGTGCCTAAATAACCCTTGAGCAGTTTTTGCGTCACATAATAATCTTCTGTTTGCAACTGGCCTGAGCCATAGATGCAAAGCTGATCTACGGGCGTTTGGCGAATTTGGGCCACGATTAAATCTAAAGCTTGATCCCAACTGATCCGTTCAAAGGGTTGATCCAAACTGGCGCGATATTGGGGATAAAGGAGGCGATCGCAATCCAACGCTTCGGCAATGGTGGCCCCTTTAACGCAGACATTCCCCTGACTAGAGGGGTGGGTGCGATCGCCTGTGACCCGCCAAGGATTCGCCCCGCTACCGGGGGCAACAGTGAGGCCACAGCCCACACCACAATAGGGGCAAAGGGTGCGATTTTGGGTCATGGGGGAGGGGTTTGAAGGATGAAGGATGAAGGATGAAGGATGAAATGGTGGTGGGGAGGGGATGTAGGGGCGAAAAATCTTTCGCCCTCGGGATTGTCCGGGTCAAACATCTTGCGCCCTCATCTTTTGCCTGGCAAGGATTGGCTCTCGGTTGGGATTAAACTTCTTCTTCGTGGGCGAAACGGCGATAGAGGAAATCGAGGGCTTCATTGCGCAGTTCGTAGTAGTGGGGATCTTCCATGAGGCGCGATCGCACCCTGGGCCGGGGAAAGGGAATATCCATGATTTCGCCAATGTGGGCCGCTGGGCCATTGGTCATCATCACGAGGCGATCGCTTAAAAATAAAGCTTCATCAATATCATGGGTAATCATTAATACAGTGATTTGATGTTGTCGCCAAATGTCCAGTAATTGCTCCTGTAATTCCTCCCTTGTAATTGGATCCAAAGCCCCAAATGGTTCATCAAGGATCAGCATTTCGGGACAGGTAGCCAGGGCGCGGGCAATGGCCACCCGTTGTTTCATTCCCCCGGAAATTTGCGTCGGTTTCTTCTTCGCTGCTTCCGTCAGACCCACCAGTTCTAAATGCTCCTCGACAATCGTGTTTTTCGTCTTGCGGGATTTATGGGGAAAGACACTATCCACCGCTAAATAAATATTTTCAAACACCGTTTGCCAGGGTAGGAGGGAATAATTTTGAAACACTACCATGCGATCAGGGCCCGGTTTCGTAATCACCTGCTCCCGGAGCCGCACCTGTCCTGTCGTCGGTTGGCTCAGGCCAGAAACCATATTGAGCAACGTCGATTTACCACAGCCAGAATGGCCAATCACACAAATAAATTCCCCTTCCTTAACCGCAAGGCTAACATCATCAAGAACAACAAAATCACCCTTAGGCGTGGGATACACCTTCGAGACCCGATCAATCGTAAGAAAGGCCTCGGTGGTTTGGGTTTGAGTTTGGGATAGGTTGAGCATTTGCATCATCGTAAATAAGGGTGAGAAGAGGGTAGATCAAGTTAAGTAAGGGGGGCAAGGAGCGCAAGGGCATCAAGGTCGATTTTTTCGATGTGAATGTCTCGCTTAATCGCTAACTTTTCTAAATAAGCAATGGGATCATCGGGATCAAATAATGAGCCATCAAAGAGTTGAATGGCGTTGCGATTGGGTTCTAACCCGGCAAAACCCACCTGCTCGGCGGCTTCACTGTAGACATCCACCCGCCGCACCCGATCCAGCACCGTGATCCAGTTGCGGGGGAAGGGGGTAATGTCCCAGCGGGCCATTTGGGCAAGAATCCATAATGCCTCCACCCGGTCGGGACAGTTGGCCTTGTCGATGGCAAACGTGTTGTATTTCAGCAGCATTTCCGGCTCATCCCCCATGCCGCGATCGTAGGCATCAATGAAGCCGGGACGGATGTATTCAGGTTCAACGCCCAGATATTCAGGGCGACTGAGCAGCTCGACAATTTCATCCCGGTTGCGGCGATCGTCGCAATAGTTGCAGGCTTCCAGGAGGGCTTTAATGAGGGCTAAATGGGTTTGGGGGTATTGGGTGGCCCAATCTTCCCGCACCGCCATCACCTTTTCAATGTGGCCGGGCCAAATATCGAGGTCGGTGGCGATCGCATAACCAATGTTTTCCTGCACAGCGACGGTGTTCCAGGGTTCCCCCACACAGTAACCATCAATGTTGCCCGATCGCAGGTTCGACACCATTTGCGGCGGCGGCACAATGCTGATCTCTGCATCATAATCGGGGTCAATACCGGCACTGGCGAGCCAGTAGCGCAGCATCAGGTTATGCATGGATGCAGGGTGAACCGTGGCCAGTTTTAAGGGTTGGTAGGGTTGGCCGTTGCTGTGGGCATCTGTGCGCTTGGCATCGATGAGCGCTTTCAGATCGAGGAGCGATCGCACCCCCATCTCTAAATATTTCTGCCCTAGGGTAATCGCATTGCCGTTCCGGGAGAGGGTTAAGGCGGTGACGATGGGGATCGGCGGCTTGCTGTTATAACCCAAGGTCATGGCCAGGGGTAGCCCCGCCACCACCTGGGCCCCATCCAGGCGTTGCTCCCGCAGACCAGCGGCGATCGCATTCCAACTGGGTTCGCGGCTCAGGTTCACCTGGGTTAAACCATGGCGTTCAAACAGGCCCTTTTCCTTGGCCACCACCAAGGGCGCACAGTCGGTGAGGGGAATAAACCCTAAATCGAGATTGACCTTTTCCAACCCATTGGCGGCAATAATTGCCGGAGCCTGACGCACCGGGCGTTTTTTCGCCAACTTTTGCTGTTCCAGGAAATAGATGATTTCCCCCCGCAGGGCATAGTAGCGGGGATGGTTGATCACATCATGGCGATTGCGGGGACGGGGGAAGGGGACGGTGAGGATTTGCCCCACATGGGCCGCTGGGCCATTGGTGAGCAGAACGATGCGATCGGAGAGCAGCAGAGCCTCATCGGCATCATGGGTGACCATCACACAAGTTACGCCGCTTTCCTGGCAAATCTGCATTAACTGCTCCTGCAAACTGCCCCGCGTTAGCGCATCCAACGCCCCAAAGGGTTCATCCAATAAAAGTACCTTGGGGCGGAGGGCTAAGGCGCGGGCGATCGCCACCCGTTGCTTCATCCCCCCCGATAATTCCCCCGGTCTTTTATCAGCGGCGCGATCGAGCTTCACCATCTTCATGCTTTGGGCAATAATCGCCTGCCGTTCCCCCTTGGGTAAATGGGAGAGCACCTCATTCACCCCCAAGGCGATATTTTCCCGCACCGTCTTCCAAGGCAGGAGGGAATAGTTTTGGAACACCACCATGCGATCGGGCCCCGGTTTGCGCACTTCGCGCCCTTCGAGGATGATCCCCCCGGCCGTGGGTCGATCCAACCCCGCCAAAATATTCAGCAATGTTGACTTACCACAACCGGAATGGCCTAAAAGAGAAATAAACTCCCCTTGATTAATCGTTAAATTAATGTTTTTCAGCGCCACATAGCGACCACCATTGGCCAGGGGGAAAACGCGATCAACGTGGTCGATTTCTAGGAAGTTAATCATGGTGTGTAGGGGAATAGAGAATGGGGAATGGGTAGAATAGATCAGAGCAATTCACCCATGAGGTAAAAGTGCAGGATCATGGCTGACGCACCCGCGAGAACGTCGGGTTTAATGCTTCGGTTCTTCGGGAATCACAAAGGTCGAGATGAACGAAACCAGGCGATCCAGTAACAAACCCACAACCCCCACATAAATCAACGCCAAAATAATTTGGCTCATCCGAGAACTGTTATAAGAATCCCAAATAAAGAAGCCAATCCCCACACCGCCCACAAGCATTTCAGCGGCAATAATCGCCAACCAAGCCAACCCAATGCCAATCCGTAACCCGGTGAAAATATAGGGGACAGCGGCGGGAAAGAGGATATTAAAGAAATACTTGCGTTTTGATAGATTCAACACCTTGGCGACGTTTTTATAGTCCTGGGGAATTTGCTGAACTCCCACCGTGGTATTGATAATAATCGGCCAAATTGCCGTAATGAAAATCACAAAAATAGCGGAGGGATTCGCCTGACGCAGCGCCGCCAAAGCAATAGGCAACCAAGCTAAGGGCGGCACAGTGCGCAACACTTGAAAGATGGGGTCAAAGGCATCATAGAGCAGGGCATTACTGCCGATAATAATCCCGACAGCAATTCCCACCACCACCGCAAGGCTATAACCAATAGCAACCCGCTCCAAACTGGCAAGAATCTGCCAAAATAACCCCTTATTCGTGCCACCGTTATCAAAAAATGGATCGATAATTAAGGTGTAGGTATCATTAAAGGCTTTAATCGGACTGGGGAGATTGGAGGTGGGGTCGTTGCAAAGAATTTGCCAAATAATGAGCAAAACGGTGAGAGCAATTAAGGGGGGGAAAACTTTGCGGGCAATGGGAGCCAGCTTTTTGAGGACGGGATTAGTGGTCGGATAACGCAGGGGAGAAGAAGCCATAGGTCAAAATCAAAAGATAGGCAGTTAATGGGTTGGGAATTTAAGTCAGTAACAATAGAGGCGAGATCCCCCGGCTACGCCGACCCCTTTTAAAGGGGGTATACTCTTGAACCCCCCTTTTTAAGGGGGGCAGGGGGGATTCCTCCCTACTTATTTCGGGGTCTTAATCTTCAGCGCATCGAGATAAGCCTGGGGATTTTCCGGGTCAAACTCAACGCCATCAAAGAAGGTTTCTACGCCACGGGAATCACTGGTGGGAATTTCTGCTTCTGGGGTATCAATGGCTTTAGCAGCCTCAATCCAGAGGTCAGAGCGATTCACTTTTTCCACCAATGCTTTCGTATCGGTATTGGCGGGAATATAGCCCCAGCGGATATTTTCCGTTAAGAACCAAAGATCATGGCTCTTAAAGGGATAGGAGGCAAAATCATTCCAGAATTTCATGGCAATGTTGGGGTCATCAACGGTGCGGCCATCGCCGTAGTCAATTTTGCCCTGGGAACGATCAATAATGTCCTCAAAAGGCACTTGGAACCATTTATCTTGGGAAACAATTTTGCACATTTCCTCTTTATTTTCCGGTTGATCGCACCATTTTTGAGCTTCTAATGTGGCTTTGAGCAAGGCCATCGTTGCCTTCGGGTTTTCATCCACCCAATCCGCCCGCAGAGAAAGGGCTTTTTCGGGGTGATCTTGCCACAGTTCGCCGGTAACTAAGGCGGTAAAACCGAGGTTTTGGTTCACCAATTGCTCATTCCAGGGTTCTCCCACACAGAAGGTTTCCATGGCACTAATGCGCATATTGGCCACCATTTGCGGCGGCGGTACGGGGATCACCGAGATATCGGTATTGGGAACGATGCCACCGGCAGAGAGCCAGTAGCGCATCCATAGATCATGGGTTCCGCCGGGGAAGGTCATCGCGGCTTGAATTTCTTTATTACCAGCCTTGGCTTTGGTAAAGGCATCTTTCAGGGGACTACTATCAACGGTGACGTTGAGATCTAGATAGTCTTTGCTGACGGAAATGGCTTGACCATTGACGTTGAGGCGAGCCAGGAGATACATGGGGACGGGTTGCTGGGTAATTGCGCCCATGGTCATGAGGTAGGGCATGGGGGTGAGGATGTGGGCCCCGTCAATGCCGCCGCCACCGGAGCCGAGTTCGATGTTGTCGCGGGTGACGGGCCAGGAGGCTTGTTTGATCACCTCGACATCGGTCATGCCGTATTTGGCGAAAAAGCCTTTTTCTTTGGCGATGATTAAGGGGGCGGAGTCGGTGAGGGCGATGAAACCGAGCTTGGCGGTGGTGATTTCCGGGGCATCTTCGGGGGCGATGTCCAGGGGTGCGACGGTTTCAATGTCGTTGGTGGTTTCGCTGGTGGTTTCGGTGCGGGAGGCGCAGCTATTGAGCCATAGGGTGGTGGCGGCGGCGGCTCCGGTGGTGAAGAGAAAGCGACGGCGGGAAAAGTTACTCATGGTTTCGTGGTATTGAATAGGTGCAAAGGGTGAAACTGAAAGGACGGTAATCCGCGACAACAATTACCGTGGGGTTTAGAGGGTGGCGGGTTGGCGGCGTTTTGCGCCAAAATGCTCAACCATCAGGTTTTCCAAGACGGGGATCAGATCCTCGCAGGGAACGCCTTTTTGAACACAGGTGCCGAGCTTGGCATCTTTGCCGACGGTTCCCCCCATGTAGATGTCTACGCCTTCGACGGTTTGGCCATCTTTGCGGACTTTGGTTCCCATTAGGCCGATGTCGGCGACTTGGGGCTGGCCACAGGAGTTGGGGCAGCCCGTCCAATGGATGCGCACCCGTTGGGGGGTTTCGAGGCGTTCGTCGAGGGCGGCGGCGATCGCCACTGCTCGCTGTTTCGTTTCCACCAGGGCAAAGTTACAAAATTGCGCCCCGGTACAGGAGACGAGCGATCGCGCCACGGGCTTAGGTTCGAGGCTGAACCGTTGCAAGAGGGGTTCCGTGAGCAGTGTCTCAAGGTTTTCCTGGGGAATAAAGGGGAGGATCACGTTCTGCTCGACGGTGAGGCGGATTTCGCCATTGCCATAAACCTCAGCAAGGCGGGCCAATTCAAACATTCCCTCTGCATCGAAACGACCGACGGGAACGTGCAGCCCGACAAAGGCATAGCCCGGTTGCAGTTGGGGATGAATGCCCAGGTGATCCCGTTTATCCCAATCAATTTCGTCATGCTCGGCGGCAGTTTCTAAGGGTTGCCCCAACTGTGCCACGACCATCGCCCGAAATTGCGCTAACCCCAATTCATCGATCAGCCACATCAGCCGCGATTTTTGGCGATTGGCTCGGGGGCCGTGATCCCGGAAGACGGAAAGGATGGCACGACAGAGGGGAACGACTCCCTCAAGGGTGGGGGGAACCCAGGCATTAAGGGGAATGGCGGATTCACACCGTTTGGCGGAGAAAAAGCCCCCCACCAAGACGTTAAAGCCTAATTGACCCTCTTTATAGGCGGGGACAAAGGCAATATCATTAATTTCCGCATGGACGGCATTATCCCGCCCGCCTTCAATGGCAATATTGAATTTTCGCGGCAGGTTCGTAAAGGCCGGATTGCCTTCTCCGGCATTGGTGATCATGTCCTGAACCCCTTGCACTAAGGGCCGGGTATCAATCAGTTCATTGCCATCAATCCCGGCAACGGGGGAGCCGGTGATGTTGCGTACATTGTCCATGCCGGATTGGATCGAGGTGATCCCTACGGCTTTAAATTGAGTGAAAATATCGGGGATATCTTCGAGATGAATGCCGCGCAATTGCAGGTTTTGGCGGGTGGTAATATCGGCGCTGCCATCCTCACCATAGCGCTGGACAACGGTGGCTAAAACCCGCATTTGTTCGGCGGTTAAAATACCGTTAGGCAGTCGTAACCGCAGCATGAATTTACCAGGAGTGACGGGGCGATAAAAAATGCCTAGCCACTTTAAGCGATGCTCTAGATCGGTCTTGTCGAGGGACTCCCAGCCAATGGCCGCGAAATGTTCTAGTTCATCTTTGACGGCTAAACCGTCTTTTTCAGCTTTGAATTTTTCAAATTTATTGAGGGAAGGGGATGGGGTCATAGGAGTAATGAGATAAGTCAAGGAAGGCTCATGGTTCAGGTTTGGGGTTATCAGCATCACCCAAGCCTGATGGAACTCCTTGGTTTAAACCGGGGGATGATCCTAGGGGATCAGCCAGATGTTTGGGTTCAGCGAGAAGCGCTGGGGAATGATGCCGGGGGTTGAATGGGGTCAGTCTCTAGGAATGGAGAGCATGACCATTCAAGATCGATGGGACAGAAAGGAGGAATGCTGTCAAGCGATCGCCCCGTTTTGAAAACAAACTTTAAAAAAAATTTTGAATGACTTTACATTAGGAAGAATATCAATGAATTTTTGTAACAGTGGACACAAAAGTTCTGGTTTGATGAAAAAAATCAATATTGACAATGCATAAAATGCATAGCAGGATTGGAAAAAACCCCGCTCCTGCGCCTAAACTGAAGATCACGAACTCTTGATCGTGCCTTGGCTACGCAGAGTTGAACTTTCCTATGGCGGCAATAGTAGTGATGTCCCAGACGCTTACGGTGGCGGTGCAGTCCGCTGAAACAGGGGATTGGCAACGGGTTTGTACCTGTTTACGTCAATGGTTGGCCCCCCAAGCCCATCCCAGTTACCAAGAACAGCAACAGGCGATCGCCCTGGCCCTGATGGTTTTAACTTGGGGGGATTTCCAAGAGCGGTGGGAGGTGGCGAAGTTGCTCCCCCAATTGGGGAAGGGGGTGGTTCCCGCCTTAATCATCCTTTTAGAAGATGAAGACCGCGAACCGGAGGCCCGTTGGTTTGCGGGGCGGGTTTTAGGGGAATTTCCCGAACCGAGGGTGATTGAGGTGCTGATTCGTCTTTTGCAAACCAGTGCTGATGAGGAGTTACAGCGTATTGTGGCCGGTGCTTTGGCTCAAATTGGCAACAGGGCGATCGCCTCTCTTTCGGCGGCGTTAACGATTTCCGATGCCCGGCCCCTAGCGGCCCGTTCCCTTGCTCAAATTCGCCATGTTGCTGTGATTGATCCCCTTTCGACGCTGATCCATGATCCTGATCCGACGGTGCGCCATTTAGCGATTGAGGCGTTGGCGAGTTTCCAAGATCCTCGGGTGTTGCCGATTCTGCAAGGGGCGCTCCGGGATCCGGCGGCGGTGGTGCGGCGGGAGGCGTTGATCGGGTTGGGGTTACGGATTCACCAAATGGAGGAGGCGGCGTTTGTGGCGATGGTGGCCCCCTGTTTGGAGGATTGGCAGTTGGAGGTGTGTCAGCAGGCGGCGTTAACGTTGGGTCGTTTGGGCAGTCCGGCGGCGGTGGCGGCGATCGCCCAGGTGTTAACGCGCCCGACTACGCCGATCCCGTTGCAAAAGACGTTGATCCGGGCGTTGGGTTGGCAGGCGAGTGAGCATAGTTTAAGGGTGTTGGGGGGGGTGTTGGCGGATTTGCCGTTGCCGTTAAAGATTGAGGCTTTGGCGGTGTTGGGGCGGATTGATGTGGAGAATCTCCGCTATTTTGGGGCGCAAATTTTGGTGGATTATTATCAGACTTATCGCGATCGCGCCCTTGATCCACAAATTAAGCAGGCGTTGACCCAAGCTTGGGGGCAGTTGCGGGATCCGGTGGCGATCGATCCCTTGGTGCAGTTAATGGGGGATGTGGATGTGAAGGTGCGGCTCCATGCGATCGCTGCTCTGAAGCGGTTTGAGCTACCCCGCACGGAGGCTTAAGAAACCGGGTTTTTGGGACAATCTGGGCAAAAAACGAGCCAATCGACGCAACCCGGTTTCTGGCTTTGATCGTTGAGGCTGGGGGGGGTGAGAAACCGGGTTGTTGGGCTGATGGCAGGGGAAAGGGGGAAATGAAAAACCCGGTTTCTGGGGGTCATCTCGTGCCATGGCTCTGCCGTGGCGCGGGTATTGGGCGGCTCTGCCGCCCAGTGGAGGCGGAGCCTCCGGGGGGTGTTACTTGGCAGAGCCAAGTAACGAGGGGAAAATCGACGCAACCCGGTTTCTGGTTATTGTGTTATTCTGTTGCGAGGAAAAACTGGATTTGCTTAGTGTAACTCGGATTCCATAAAATCGATAAATTCTAAAATATTGCGAGATTTTCCAGGTTTGACGTTGTTTTCTGAATTAATATGAACATGATGAGGAAAGTTTGGTAAGTCAGGAAAATGGTTGACGCTATCCCATCGTTTTCTAAGCATTTGTTTTGATGAGTCCATCCACTGATAGCGATAATCTAAGGTTGAGGGCTGATTGTTTTGTATTGTAAAAGATTCAGCGATTTCTAGGAAGTCGTTATTTGTGAGGATTAAGCGTGCTCGAAAGTAACCACGATCAAGGAAGATTCGCTCATCAACGATTGCGATTTCAGCAATGATTTTGGTGGTGGATAGTTTGTTTTTGATGCTTGCCATATATTGCGCTAAGTCCATAAATTTTCAAGAGGTTTGAATTTTTGCACTGGAGAGCATTTCGTAGTAGGTGTTCCATTCAAAGAATTCGATTGAATCTCCGAGTTGACCTGCTTGAAACTGTTGAAAAAAATACTCTGATTTCATGTGGTATTTTTGTTCAAATTCCTGTAATTTTTGTTCTATTTCAGCAATTTCTTGACTGATGGAATACTTGCTAATTTCATGATCTAGGTATTGCCGTTCTTCATCGGACAGCGAAAGGATAATTTGCACTAGGGATTGGATTAATTTTTGATTCATGGGGGGATTTGGATTTAGTATAGATGGTGCGTCGGTTGTCAAGATGGCTGTTTTTATCGTCAGTTAATCTATTTGACGCACGGTGCTTCTTAAATTCATTGGCTTTTGGATCTATTTAGGTGGCTCATAAGGAACACATACTTTTCCTGATGTATACTGAGTATAGACTTGTGAAAAGTGAAAATTTAGATCTTGTACTGACAATCCCATCCTTTGTGCAAGTAAATCTTCAGTTAAACAAAGTCCAGATTGCGACATTTTTATACTTCCCGTCGCTTTCAAAGCCCAAATAATTAACTGGTGTTTTTCGTGAATATTTTTACTATCTATTTTACGGTAAATTTTCGCAAAAGGTATGGTTTTTATACTAATTGCACTTTTTTCATGTCGAACATAAAACTTTCCATATTTTTGTCTCAGTTTTTCAATGGGAAGTTTAGTGAAGTTTGACAATTTTGATTCGCTCCAAACAACAGAGCAATTTCCAAAGCGTACTAATTTAATTTGATTTATTGTAATGTTCATCACTTTCACTAATTCTAAAAGCATTACATGATCGTTCTCAATTGTACTATCATTTTCATGAATTTCAGGAAAGTTATTTTGAATAATGTGGTCAATAAGATTTTCGGATGGAGAGTCAATAAGATCTTTAACTAAAGAGTCAATATTTTGATTAAAGTATTGATTTGATTGTGGAGGATATTGAGCATTTTCATGAACATGGGAAATGTCTGAAATTTTCTTCTGTCCTTTTGAATACTCTGACCAGCAAGGATGAACTTGCCAAGGCCATCCTAAAGGCGGATCAAAGAGCACAGAATCGCCATTGCCATTTGTATGGTAAAAGACAGTTTCGCCACACCACCAACAAGTAGTTGAGTAAGTTTTCTGTCCTTGATTTTCACCAAAAGATTGATCTGTATCACCATTATTTACACTGTCATGATCCCGATCATATCTTCTTACCTCATGCCCTCGAACCAAGTGCGTATTACCTAATGAACTCGTTCTCCAAAACTCATCTCGCCAATATGTATTAGTCATGACATTATCTCATGAAAATGACGTTTTTAAGTTCTTTTGTAAAAACATTTAGTTTGGGTTTTGACGACTGAAAAATTTTTGTCCAGCTAACAATTTATCAGTCAATTAAGCGGAATTATTTCTTCATGGCATTCCTGTTAAAGATAATTGAGTTTAGACTTCCAGTGTAATCCTTCTTCCAACCGAATGTCTAGGTTTCTTAGGATTAACTTAATATTTCTCATAGCAGGCACTTCCAGTCCATACTAACCCTTTCCCAAGAGGCTGTCTGATCTCCTACATGATGCTATCTAATTCAGGTCTACCTCCAAGCATTTAATCAGTTTCAGTTATTACTTGATTCTTCCTTGTAATTCTTGCCTAGAAGCTCTGCCTCAGTCGAGGAGCAGGGTTGCCCAACGCCAATACGATCATAAGGGGCAAATGGGGACGATCCGCGTAGCATACTGATCGCCCCTCCGATCCTTAGCCCCACCCCAGATCTAGGCCGGTGGATTTTGTAGGATTGGTTACAGTGGCCCCTGGGGGGGTGGGTTAGGCTAGATAGAAGAGAGAAGGGGAATTGCCCTCAGAGCCTTGCCAGAGCAGGGCTGGACTTCCCCATGGAAAAAAATTTTCAAAAATTATTCCCACTTTACCAACCCGTGATAAAGTGGGAAAACTCTTGTTTCAGGAGCGTCAACACTGAACAATCAAAGCATTGTCATGCTTAGGGTGCAGCACCGACTGGGGTTTTAGCTTGAGGCTGAGGAGCAACCGTCCGCAAGCTAGGAAATAGGAAATGGTTTTCTTCGACGTATTGTGCGCCAAAAAGACCCTTTTCTGCCCAGAAATATCGGTCGGTTGTATGCTCGTTGCGACGAACCACGAGGACAGCAGGGGGGATGATGCCTTGGGAAGCAATGAATTTCCGCGCTGCTGTCACTGGTTTATCTTCGCCACTTTCTAGATTATACTGGGGTACTAGCTCCAGAATTTTTCGCCCCTCTTGACGACGACGGCTTTTTCGTTTACGTTTCCTGGCCAACCTGATTACCTCCTATTCCAACTGTATGCTGTAGTTATGGCTACAAAATTCGTGCATAGTTTACCGAATTTGGGTAAAAAAAGCAAGTATATTTGCATTTTTTCTTTCCAGCCGCAGCAAATTCTCAAATTCACAGGGCAGGTTTGCGGTGATGTGCAGGAATTCCTACAGAAAATCTAGCATAAACTTCTTGAAATGTTAGTTTTCTTTAACATTTTGTAGGGATAGGCGGGCTAAGGCTGAGGCAGGACTGGAAAAATGCTCCCGATCCAACCAGGGAATTGATCATGCTTATCCCCGCCAGTCGAGAATTTGTAACCCTTTGTCAATCCCAGGTGACGCTGTTGGCCCAGGTGCTGGAGGCGACTTGGTGCGCGGTGTATCTCACGGAAAAATGGGCCGAGGGGGTTCAACCCCAACTCCATCCGGTGGCGATGTATCCGGGACAAGGGGCGATCGCCTATCCCCCCGATGGCCCCCACCGCCTTGCCCTCGCCCCCGCTCCGGGGGAGCAACCCCCCGCCCATCCAGATCCCGATCTCGCCCTCACGCCCCCCTGGACGGATGATGTGTTTTGGGGACAGCGGCAGTTGATTATTCCCCTCCTCCACGAAAAATTAGTGATGGGGCTATTGGTGGCCCGCCGGGAAACGGCCCCCTGGCAACCGCGAGAACTGGATCAGATTAACGAAATTGCCCATAGCTTGGCGATCGCCTGCTTCCTCGATCAAAAAGCCAGCCAAGGGGAAGCCAAACTCAGCCAGCAATACCGCCAATTTCAACAACAGCGAGATCACTTCGATACCCTCCTCCACCAAATCCGCAACCCAATCACCGCCCTGCGCACGTTTAGCAAACTGCTGTTAAAACGGCTCCAACCGAGCGATCGCAACTATAGTGTTGCCGAAAACCTAGTCCGGGAGAGCGATCGCATTCAGACCCTGCTGCGGCAATTTGAACAATGGTTTAAAGCCTGGGATGCCCCCCTCCCCAATGCCGCCAACCCTCCAGCTTTGGCGGATCCAGGGGCCACCCTCGCCCTTCTCCCCAATGCCACGCTCCAACGCGAACCCCTCCCCCTCGCAACCCTGCTCCCCCCCCTGATCGCCTCCGCCCAAGCCATCGCCCAAGAGCGGGGCCTCCGGTTGACGGCTCCTGATCTTTGGCCAGATCAAGAGGTTTGGGGAGATGCGATCGCCCTTCAGGAAATTGTGAGTAATCTCCTGGATAACGCGATTAAATACACCCCTCAGGGGGGCGAAATCTACGTCAGCACCCAGAGCACCCCCACCGAGGTAGCCATTGCCATCAGCGATACGGGCTTCGGCATTCCCCTAGGGGATCAGCCCCGGATTTTTGAGCGACGCTATCGCGGCGTGCAGGGAGCCGGGGAGATTCCGGGTACAGGATTGGGGCTGGCGATCGCCCAAGATTTAATCACCCAAATGGCAGGCCGCATCGAACTGATCAGCCCCATCACCAACAACCCCACAACCCCCGGCACAAGGTTTACAATCTGGCTACCCCGCCAGCCCTCACCCCCAACCCCTCTCCCAACCCCTGGGCGAGGGGAGTAATACCCCACTTCCCACTTCCCACTTCCCACTTCCCACTTCCCACTTCCCACTTCCCACTTCCCACTTCCCACTTCCCACTTTAAACCCATGCTCGACACCGGCAAACAAAACATCCTCGGCGTACAGGTCAACGTCATCGACTATGCCGCCGCCGTCGCCCGCATCATCACCGCCGCCCAAAACCATGCCCCCCTCTCGGTGTCTGCCTTGGCCGTCCATGGCGTGATGACCGGCGTATTGGATAACGTTCATCGCTACCGATTGAATCATTTAGATTTGGTTTGCCCCGATGGTCAGCCGGTGCGGTGGGCGTTGAATTTGCTCTATGGGGCGAAATTGGGCGATCGCGTCTATGGCCCGAATTTAACCCTCTATGTCTGCGAACAGGCGGCCCAGTTGGGCATCCCCCTTTATCTCTATGGCAGTCGTTTGGAGGTGTTGACGGCCTTTGGGAAAAATTTAGGCGATCGCTTTCCTAAGCTCAAAATTGCCGGGATGCAGCCCTCCCGGTTTCGGCAAACCAGTCTAGAGGAGCAGCAGGAAATTGTCGCAGAAATTAAAGCCAGTGGGGCCGGGATTACCTTGGTGGGTTTAGGTTGCCCCCGTCAAGAAGTATGGATCTATGAATATCGGGATTTATTATCGATGCCCCTCTTGGCCGTCGGTGCGGCCTTTGATTTCCATGCGGGCCTGTTGCCCCAAGCTCCCCCCCAACTCCAGGCGATCGGCATGGAATGGTTTTTCCGCCTTATCCAAGAACCAAAAAGGCTTTGGCAACGCTACTTGATTCTCAATCCTCACTATGTCGCCCTCTTCCTCTTACAACTCCTCAAACTCCGCCGCTTCGACCCCGCCACCGCCATCCCCCCCACCGAAACCATGCGCTACGGTTAAAACCCTCAAACCTTAATCGCGCTGGGAACCCCCGGCGTAGCCACAATCCGCCGACAGCCGGATTCTGGAAACGCCCATTGACAATGCCGCTCCTCTGGTTTCCCCCAACACAGTCCTAAATAAACCTCCGTCATCGTCACATCCACCTCCGCCCATTCCGCCTCCCGCGCCAACTCCTCAACAAAATTAGGAGTAATTTCCTGATCTTCTTTACCCAATAACCAGAGCCGTAACGGAAAACTCACCCTACGCCAAAAAGCTAACACATCCGCTTTCGCCTCCCTTAACAGTTCCAAATCCGCTGGAATAGCAATCAATTGGTTGTGCAGTTCGGGAAATGTGAGGGGATGACCTTGGAATTGACAAGTCCGCCAAATCAAACCGGAAACGCCCTGTTCCCGTTGATACTGATGGATCTGTTCG
This sequence comes from Spirulina sp. CCNP1310, assembly GCF_034932185.1. Lineage (NCBI taxonomy): Bacteria > Bacillati > Cyanobacteriota > Cyanophyceae > Spirulinales > Spirulinaceae > Spirulina > Spirulina sp. CCNP1310. The sequence continues at coordinate 48,613 of NZ_JAYGHW010000041.1, forward strand.
CGAAATTCCCGGAAGGCGTAAACATTACTGATTTTATCTGCCCCCAAGGCCAGGGCCAGCACCGGATCAGCATTGAGCCGCGCCTCTGCCGAGAGCAAGACCCGCTTGCCCTGACAACTGGCCCGCATTTCTCGGTCGAGGATGTCGATCAGTTCGGCAGTGGTGTAGGCCATGGCATTAGGGGTTGCAAAAAGGATGGCTCCCTGCATGATAACCCCATTTTTTATCTCTGGCGTGAACAGAGTCGGCGGCTTGGTGTTGATTAAAGTAAAATATCCGATGGGCGTGGGGGCGAAAAATTTTTGTGTCTCCGGCAGGCTTACACCAACGCCTCTACATTAGGGTTTTTATTTTGATTGAATGACATCAATTGATCTTTTTTTGAGTTTTCAAGATCCGCTTTTTAAATGGGATTTTGGGGTAATGATGATCAACGGTGAAGATTGATATTAGCTAATCTTAACTTGTTTTCTGATTCATAAAAGTATTATACTCTCACACAACCGATAGACCCCGATGGATTACCCTTCCTTCAATGAACACCTTTAGTCAAAGTATTTGGTTAATCCCCTGTTATGCCCTGCTGGGTGCATTGTTAACGATCCCCTGGTCGCCGGGTTTGATTCGCCGCACCGGCCCCCGTCCGGCGGGCTATATCAATCTGGTGATGACCCTCACCGCCTTTATGCATAGTCTTTTTGCCCTCCGGGAGGTGTGGTCAGCCCCCCTCGATTTTTCCTTTCCCTGGCTCCATGCCGTCAATCTAGATATTGTTTTGGATATTCGCGCCTCCGCTACGACGGTGGGGGCGTTGGTGGTGATTTTGGGGTTGAATGCCCTGACGCAGATTTATGCGATCGCCTATCTCGAAATGGATTGGGGCTGGCCCCGGTTCTATGCCTTGTTAGCCCTGTTTGAAGCGGGGATGGCGGCGTTGATGCTCACCAATTCCCTCTTTTTCAGCTATGTGATGCTGGAAATTCTCACCCTGGGGACGTACCTGCTGATCGGCTTTTGGTTTAATCAATCCCTGGTGGTGACGGGGGCCCGGGATGGGTTTCTCACTAAACGGGTCGGGGACTTGGTGTTACTGATGGGGGTGGTGGCCCTCTATCCCTTGGCGGGAACCTGGAATTATGACGAGTTAGCCGCTTGGGCGGCGACGAATCCCTTAGAACCCACGGTGGCGATGCTCCTGGGTTTTGCCCTGCTCACCGGGCCTTTAGGGAAATGCGCCCAATTCCCCCTCCAACTCTGGCTCGATGAAGCGATGGAAGGGCCGATGCCCGCCACAATTTTACGCAATGCGGTCGTGGTCTCAACGGGGGCTTGGGTGTTGATCCAGATGCAGCCGATTTTGAATCTGTCGCCTCTGGTGGTGACGGTGGAAATCTGCGTCGGGGCCTTTACGGCCATTGCCTGTAGTGCGATCGCCCTGGCTCAAATCGATATCAAACGGGTCTTTTCCTATGCCACCAGTGCCTATCTGGGCATTGTCTTTATTGCGGTGGGGACGGGCCAAGGGGAGCGGGCGCTGGTGTTGTTGTTGACCTATGCGATCGCCATGGCGTTAATCCTGATGAGCGTCGGCGGCATTATTTTAAACAACATTGCCCAAGATATTACCCAACTGCGGGGCCTGTGGAGTCGTCGCCCCATTTCCGGGATTTGCTTTGTGGTGGGTGCGCTTTCCCTCGTCGCCGTTCCCCCCTTGGGTTGTTTTTGGGGCTGGGCAGAAATTGCCAACGGCTTAACGCCGCCGTTGCTGGTGGTGGTTTTGTTGGTGAATGGCTTAACGGCTTGCAGTTTAGCGCGGGTGTTTGGCCAACTCTTTACCGGCCCCGTCACCCCCTGGACAAAGCGATCGCCGGAAGGTTTATGGGCTTTGGTGTTGCCGATGACGATCCTGTTGGGGGTTGCCCTCCATTTACCCCAATTACTGAGCGTTTTCGGCCTCCTACCCCCCTTGGGGATTGTGGTGCAATTGCCCTCGTTATTGCTGATCGCTTCGACATTGATCGGTGGAAGTATTGGCCTTTGGCTCTATGGCGGTGAACGGGTGGCGAAACCAATCCGGCTGCCGATTCCGGCGGTGCAAGACTTCCTCGCCTACGACCTCTATACCGCCCAACTTTATAAAGTAACGGTGATTGCCGTGGTGGGCTTGGCGGCGAAGGTGGTGGATTGGTGCGATCGCACCCTCGTCGATGGAGCCGTAAACCTTGTGGGCCTCTTCACCCTCGCCAGTGGTCAAAGCCTCAAATACAACACCAGCGGCCAAGTCCAGTTTTATGCCCTCTCAATTATCTTGGGTACGATTCTCTTTGGCCTGCTCATTGCCCTCCCCCTGCTCACTGCTCTGCCGTAACCAACCATGCTCACCCCTTTACTGCTCATTCCCCTATTAGGGGCGATCGCCGTCGCTCTCTTCAAGCCCCAAGCCAGTCGCACCATCGCCGCCCTGTTTAGCATCGCCTCCCTCGCTTGGGCCGCCTATCTATTCACCCAATTCGACCTCAACGGCACGACCCAATTCAGCGAATTTCATCGCTGGGTGCAGCCTGTGGGCCTCAACTACAGCCTAGGGGTAGATGGCCTTTCCCTACCGCTGTTGGCCTTGAATAGTTTGCTCACCCTCATCGCCCTCTACACCAATCGCGGCAACCTAGAGCGTACCCGCCTCCACGACAGCTTAATTTTGCTGATCAGTGCAGGCATTGCCGGGGCATTAATGGCCCAAAACCTACTCCTATTCATCATCTTTTATGAATTGGAATTAATCCCCTTCTATCTATTGATTAACATTTGGGGTGGGGAAAAACGGGGCTATGCTGCGACGAAATTTTTACTCTATACCGCTGTTTCGGGGCTATTTGTCCTTGCTGGCTTTTTAGGAACCACCTTCGCCAGCCAATCCCCCAGTTTTGAATTTAGCGATCTGCAAGTCCAAAATTTAGACCTCATTCCCCAACTAATTTTACTCACCACCCTCCTCGTCGGGTTTGGGATTAAAACCCCCCTAGTCCCCCTCCATACCTGGATGCCCGACACCTACGTTGAAGCTTCTCCGGCAACAGCGGTTTTACTCGGAGGCATTTTCGCCAAGTTGGGAACCTACGGGTTATTGCGGTTTGGTTTACAACTCTTCCCCACCGCTTGGCAGACCATCGCCCCCGGTTTGGCGATTATCGGAACGGTGAGTGTGATTTATGGGGCCATCAGTGCGATCGCCCAGCGGGATATTAAACGGATGGTGGCCTATAGTTCCATCGGTCACATGGGGTATATCCTTGTGGCGGCAGCGGCGGGAACAGAATTGAGTGTGCTGGGGGCGATCGCCCAAATGATCGCCCATGGTTTAATCCTCGCCCTCCTCTTCTTCCTGGTGGGTATCGTGGAAAAAACCACCGGAACCCGCGATCTCGATGTCCTCAACGGCTTAATGAACCCGATCCGAGGCCTCCCCCTCACCAGTGCGCTGTTGATCCTCGCAGGGATGGCCAGCGCCGGGATTCCGGGGCTGATTGGCTTTGCCGCAGAATTCATCGTCTTCCAAGGCAGTTTTATGGCATTCCCGATCCCCACGCTCCTCTGTATCCTCTCCTCCGGTCTCACCGCCGTCTACTTTGTGATCTTGATTAACCGCACCTGTTTCGGCAAACTAGATAACAGCCGCGCCTACTACACCCGCATCGGCTTAAGCCAACAATGGCCCGCCCTTGTCCTCACCGCGATCATCCTCTACTTCGGCATCCAACCCAACGCCCTCCTGCACTGGATCGAACCCACCACCACACCCCTTGTGGCGGAGTTGCAAACTCCTGTCCTTGCACTTCGAGACTAGGAAAGCAGGAGGAGAGAGAAGAGAGGAGAGAGGAGAGAGAAGAGAGGAGAGAGCAAGCAAAAACTTCAATTCCCAATTCTCAATTCCCAATTCTCAATTCCCACTTCTCACTTCTCACTTCCCACTTCCCACTCCCCACTTCTCACTTCCCACTTCTCACTTCCCACTTCCCACTTCCCACTCCCTACTTCCCCATGACCCTCAAAATCCCCCCCTCCACCCACCCCTACGCTGACATCATTCACCGCCTCGAAGCCGGTGGTTCGATGTTGCCCGATACCGATGAAAACCTGATGCAAATCATCGGCATTTATAAAGCCTATGCTGTCCCCATGGATTTCTATTGGCGGGATTTGCTCTATATTGCCGAGCGGGTTTTTCTCGATCCTTTACCCTTTTTTAAATACTTCTTACCCCAGGAATATTTAGACTTACCCAACCATTACGCGGGGGAAACTGCGGATTTCCGCGTTTGGCAAAAGGGGGAGGCATCCGCCCATCCGGAACTGTTGGAATTTATGGACAAAGGGGAATTAAAAAAGAAACTGCCGAAACTGTTCCATCATCTCTGGCACGATCGCATCAATATGGAGTTTGCTGAAGCCTGTATGCGGGCGATGTTGTGGCATCAGGGGATGGGGGGGCTGTTCTATGATTATTTGGAAAGTGAGGAGTATTTAGGCAATTGCGATCGCACCATTAAAGCCTATTTCAAGGGCAACCCCCTCATGCTGGGCTTGTATAAACTTTTCCCAGAAATGTTCTATGAGAAGGTGCGAGAACTTTCCTATTACGCCAACTTGGGGCTATTTTGGGAAGTGATGGCTCCGGTGTTTTTTGAAATGAGCGATCGCTACGATGCGGGGGATTTTAAAACCGTCACCGATGCAATGAATTTCCTCGTTAACGGTATTTTTATCGCCGCCGGTCGTCCCATTTATCACCATGTTTATATTGGGGATGAATGTTATGAACTGATCCCCAAATCCAAGGGCTTTATGTGGCTCTACGAGGCCGCCCTTCCCTACGTTGAAGCCGTCTTTTATCGCACCGCCCCCTTCCGAGGTACAAAATCCTACAATGCCCAAGCCCACCAAGTCCCCGCCGAGCAAAAAGACTTCCACTACGGCATCCTTTACGCCGATGTTTTCCCCGTCGGCACAGCGGGCATTCCCCCCACATTACTCATGCAGGATATGCTCCACTTTTTACCCCCCTATTTAGTTGATTATTATCAGCAATATTGCCGGGGCGAAGATGATATGTTGATCCAATTGGGGATCACGTTTCAACGGTCGATGTACAATGTTACTTCAGCAGTAATCCAGGCCCTGCGCACGGCATTACTCTATCCCCTCGATGATCCCAACCCAGAACATTTGCGCAAAAATCGTCAATTCTTTGAAGCCCAGATGGATCGATTCCTCCGGCCAGAAGCGCGGCTCAAAGATGTGCAAAGCCAAGATTATCGTTAAGAGGGCAAAAAATTGGGAAAAGGCGAAAGATGAGGGAGGGCGAAAAATTTTTCGCCCCTACCATTCCCCATCCCCTATTCCCCATCCCCTATTCCCCATCCCCTATTCCCCATTCCCTATTCCCCATTCCCTATTCCTCTAATGCCTAATATTGTTGAAATCGCGGTTAGTAATGATGCCTTTAAAACCTTGGTTACTGCTGTCACTGTGGCCGGTTTAGTAGAAGCCTTGCAACAGCCGGGGCCGTTGACGGTGTTTGCCCCCAATGATCAAGCCTTTGCCAAGTTATTACCGGGTACGGTGGAAACTTTGGTGCAAAATATTCCCCAGTTACAGCGGATTTTGAAATATCATGTTGTAGCGGGCCGGTACACCACAGCGGAGTTAAAAGATCTCACCACTTTAGCCTCCTTAGAGGGATCACCCATTCCCATTGCCTGCGGGGATATATTTGAGGTGAAAAATGCAACGGTGATTGCACCGGATATTGAAGCCAGTAATGGGATTATCCATGTGATTGATACGGTGATTTTGATGGGGTAATCCTTTATGGAGCAGTGGGTTTAAGGTTTTGGGCGATGGTGGGGAGGGGAACGGTGGTGAAATAATGGTGGCGGAATTGGGCCTCGGCGATCGCCCCCCACAACTTTTCCACAACCTGATCCGCATCGGGCCGACTTTCCCCATAGCCCCCAATGGTGATCCCATCTTCGCCCATTTCCAGCGCAAACCCCATGGCCGCTAAAGCTTCTAAACTGAGATCTAATTGTTGAGAATTAACCTGTAACTGGGCTTGGAGGTGCGATCGCCCCATCCTTTCGCCACTCGCTGCCAATGCTTGCCCTAGGGTGATCAGCCGTTGCAAATAGGTGGCGGGATCGGGGAGATTGGGGGTATGGTAGGCGAGGGCGAGGGGTTGGGCTTGGGCGATCGCCCGTTGAAACCCCTGCTGTACTTCCTCCCACCCCACCGGGCAATTCTGCAACGCATAGGCCAGGGGGGGATCGATGGGTCGAGCTTGTCGCCAATCAAGGATCGGGGTTGCGGTGGGTTGGGGGGCTTGTGCTCCGGCTAAATGCAGATCCATTAACCGCACCTCATAGCGTTTTTTGTAAGTGTTAGAATCTAACTCTACGACTGCATCGTAGGCAATTTCCGAGCTAATTTCCTCCGGAGAATGGCCCCACCACACCCCCGGAAATCCTTCGGGCTGATGGGTATCGTAGATCAAAAACTCAGTTTTACGATATTGAATATATTTTCCTCTACGGTCGTAAATATAAGCCTTTTCTATATCTCGAAACCGACAGTTTTTTAGCAATAATAACGGTGCAGGATTACCCATCCCACAGGGTTCTAAGTATTTCAATTCATCAAATAAATTTGCTCCTAAATCAGCAACAGTAACCTGCAAATCAATGGCAATGATTGGCTGTAATTGTGCCGGATCGGGCAACTTTCGCCGTAGAGCTTGATTAATGCCTTCAATAAACAGGGGTAAATTTTCCTGTTTTAAACTCAACCCGGCGGCAAAGGGATGACCTCCAAAACGATGGAGTAAATCCTGCTGACTGAGCACCAATTCATAAAGATCAATGCCATGGGTAGAGCGGGCGGAACCTCTAGCATAACCATCGTTGCCTAAATGGAGGAGAATCGTGGGCCGCCCATAGGTTTGGGCAACCTGGCCCGCCACTAAACCCAATACTCCCCCCGACCATTGGGGATCAGCTAAAACAATTACATTGGTGGTGGATAAATCGAGGGTGGCGATCTGGGTTTCTACTGCCTTGAGGGTGTTTTTTTGTAATTCCTTACGGCGGGTGTTGGCGAGTTCCGTTTGCTCGGCTAATTGTTGACAATGGGCGGGATCCTCACTGGTGAGCAACTCCACACAAAACCGCGCATCGCCCTGAATCCGACTGACGGCGTTAATTCGCGGGCCAATGCCAAAGGAGATATCTGTGGGGCGATCGCCCCCCCGTTTACACAGTGCCAACAACTGCGCCACACCGGGACGGGTGGCGGTGCGGGGATCATTTTGCTGCTTTAACTGCTCAAGGCCCATCTGAGCCAGATAGCGACAATCCCCTTGGAGGGCAACGAGATCGGCAATCAAACCAATGGCGACCAGATCCAGAAGTTCGGTAACGGGTTGGGTAGCAACATCGGGGAGGGTGAGGTAGAGGGCTTCAATCAGTTTGTAGGCAACCGCTACGCCGGAGAGGTGATAGAGGGGGTGATCGGTGGGGAAGTAGCGGGGATTGACGATCGCCGTCACGGGGGGGCGATGGGGCGGGAGCGTGTGGTGGTCGGTGATGATGAAATCGAGGCCTTGGGTTTGGCCGTGGTCGATTTCTGCCAAGTTGGTGCTGCCGGTGTCGCAGGTGATGATCAGCGTAAATCCGGCTTGGGCGAGGCGATCGAGGCCGGCGATATTGAGGCCGTGGGATTCCCGTTCACGGTTGGGGATGGTGTAGGTGAGTTGTTCCGGGGGAAAGAATTGTCCTAATCCTTCCCAAAGGACGCTGGTGGCGGTGAGGCCATCGGCATCAAAATCCCCCCAGATGGCGACTTTTTCCCCCTGTTCCCGTGCTTGCTGAATTCGGGCAACGGCCTGCTCCATTTCGACCCCAAAGGCGAAGGGGCTAGCGGGTGGGTAGGCGTTGGCATTGAGGAACGTTTCTAAATGGTGTGGCTCACGAATCCCCCGCTGCCAAAGGAGTTGCGCCACAAATTCCCCCCGCGCTGTGGGTAGTTCTGTCTGAACATAGCGGGCAACGGCGTTTAAAAATTCTGGTGCTAGTTCAATCTGGGGGGCGAGTTGCCATTGGGCTTCCATGGGCGATTCAAGATCCTTTCATCAGAATTTTCCTTATTCAAGATTTTGGCATTTTTTGAATCAGGCTGGGCTAGGGCTGAGGGTCATCTGGATTGCTGGAGAGGTCTTCCTCAAAGAAGGAGAATGTTGGTTTTATTCTATTGAAATTGAAAGGATAATGCTAAAGTTTCAGCGTTTGGGAGACAGCGTAACGCTGCTGTTTGTAGTCATAGTCTGGGTCGTAGTCAATGGTATCGAAAAGTTCGATAATTTGCAGTTGTCGGCGGCGTTGAATGTATTCTTGGAGGGCGGTTTTAATAATGTCTTCGGTGGTTTGGTGGTCTCTGAGGGCGAGGGCTTCAGCGAGTAGGGTTTCGTCAATGTTGAGGGTGTTTTGCATGGGGTTTTGATTGTGAATGGGTGGGGAATTTTAGTTAAGCGGTTTGGGGTTGGGGTAGGGTTTGTCCGTCGGTTTGGGCGGTTTCGATGAGTAAGTTAATCACTTCACGAGCATTTTTAAGGGCGGTTTCGTAGGTTTCGCCGTGGGTGACGGGTTGCATGACAGTATCGGCAAAGTCAGGCAAAAAGACCACAAAGCATTGATCTTCCATTGACCATTGAATAGTAATTGTATAGTTCATTTTATTGGGTGCATCTCAATTAGGAGATGAGTAAATATACTCATTACAATTCCTCCTCAAAAGCCTACATAATTTAGACACTGTTGACCACCTTTGACCCATGACTCCCCAAACGCAGGCTGAACTCCAGCA
>NZ_JAYGHW010000042.1:0-55345 GCF_034932185.1 Spirulina sp. CCNP1310
CGCTGAATTGCTGGGGCTTTCCGTAGGCTTTAAACTCTAGTACAATCATGGCTATATCCTAGCACACAATATAAGCCGCCCTGCAAGGACGGCGACTAAAGTCGCCCTGTCGTCTTTCATCCCCGCGCTAAAGCGACGGGGCTTTCAGACTCCCGCACTATTTTCGTAACGACTTTAGTCGTTATCCGCCTCGACCGTGAGATTCACCAAGATTCCACAAATTAGGCAGCCCGCAGGAAAAAACCCTTGCCATAGGCCCGCTCTAAGCAATCGGGACACATCACCTCTTTTTGCGTTCCAGAGGCGATCAAGGTTTGATTGAGCAAGAGAAATTGATCATAGTGGGCGAGGTGATTGCCCAGATCATGGCTAATCACCAACAGGGTTTTGCCCTCCGCCTTGAGTTGGGCAAAAATATCAAAGAGAACTCGTTCCGTTTGGGGATCAATGCCCGTAAAGGGTTCATCAAAAAAGAAAATATCTGCTTCTTGGGCTAAAGCACGGGCAATAAAAACCCGTTGCTGTTGCCCTCCGGAAAGTTCCCCGATGGGGTGGCGGCGATAGTCGGCCATGCCAACCCGTTCTAGGGCTTGATGGGCGATCGCCTTCCCCTGGGGTGACAAATCCCGCAACCAACCCGTTTGCCGCACCCGCCCCAACCGCACCACATTTTCCACGGTAATCGGATAGTCCCAATCAATGGCACTGCGTTGGGGGACATAGGCGACGCGGCGCAGATGTTGCCGCAAGGGGGTTTTATGCCAAAAAACTGCACCACTGCGCAGGGGAATCAAGCCCAGTAAAGCCTTAAGCATTGTACTTTTCCCCGCCCCATTGGGCCCCAATAGGTTCGTCACCTGGCCCGGATGCAACACAAAGGAAACATCTTGGAGGGCTAAGTGGTTGCGATAACTGGCGGTGAGGTGACAGACTTCGAGCATGGTCAGTGTGGGAGGGTCAGTGTGAGAATGACTATCATTAATATAACCCGTGGTTGTGGCACAATCCTGGTTAAGCTAAAGTGATAACGATTCTCATTCTAATTTATCATGCCTCTATTCGCCTCTAATCCCACCAAAACCCCCCTTTTGAAGGGGGGCAGGGGGGATCATCGTCCCTTGCTCGCACTGATCCCGCTGCTTTTAGCCAGTTGCACCGCCACCTCCCCCACAGCGGAACAATCCCCAACAACGGAAAAAGCTCAAGTCATCGTCTCCAGCGATATTTTGTGTAATCTCACCCGTGAATTAGCAGCAGCAACGGTTGATCTCACCTGCTTGATGGATGCGGATCAAGATCCCCATACCTATCAGGCAACGCCATCGGATCGACGGGCGATCGCCCAAGCTTCCCTCTTCCTCTACGACGGCTACAACCTTTCAGCGGGGACGGCGGGATTGGCAGAAAGTGCCGAGGCGGGGGTGAAAACGCTGGCGGTTTATGAGCAAGCTGTTCCCGATCCCATTTTGGCGATACATCGCCATGATCATGATGATCATGACCATGATGATCCTGATGATCATGATCATGACCATGATGATCCTGATGATCATGACCACGACCATGATGATCCCGATGATCATAATGATCACGACGATGACCCTGATGAGGAAAAAGTCCCCGATCCCCATGTTTGGCATGATGTTGAACACATCATCTCTGCTGTCGAGATCATCGCCACCGAACTGGCCACCGTTGCCCCGGATCATGCCGCAACCTATCAAGAAAATGCCGCCAATTTAACCGCCACGTTGAGCGCGTTGGATGATTGGATTGGCCAACAGATCGAAACCATTCCCGCCGGCCAGCGGGTCTTAGTCACCACCCATGGTGCGTTTAATTACTTTGTCGCTGCCTATGGCCTAGAGTCCAGCGCCGCCCTCCAGGGGGTGAGTACCGAAGAAACCCCCAGTGCGGCCACGGTGAAAGCCACCGTCGAAAAAATTCAAGCCACCCAAGTACCGACGATTTTCACGGAATTGACCGCCTCCAATCGGGCGATCGCCACTGTGGCGCGGGAAGCGGGCGTTACCATCGCTGAAACCCCCCTATTCACCGAAACCACCGGCACAGCGGGGAGCTATGTCGGGATGATGGCGGCCAATACCTGCGCGATCGTCGATGGATTGGGGGGCAATTGTACGCCTTTTGAGGCAGAGTAGGCAGCAGAGCCGCCGGAATTCGTGGCCTTGGCTCTGCCAAGGCACGAGGTTAATCAAATCCAGCGGCGATCGCATTTCTTGATAGAATCGAACTCTGGAAATCTATCCCCCTGCCTCCATGACCTCCGTTTCTGAATGCTTCCGCGCCCTCCGCGCCCAAGGTCAATGCGCCCTGATCCCCTTCATTACTGCCGGTGATCCGGACTTGGCTACGACGGGGGAGGCATTGAAAGTATTGGATGCAGCGGGAGCAGATTTGATTGAATTGGGTGTACCCTATTCCGATCCCCTCGCGGATGGCCCGACGATTCAAGCAGCAGCCACCCGCGCTTTAAAACAGGGTGTCACCCTTCAGGGCGTGCTGGATGTGGTGCGATCGCACCATCACCAAATCAAAGCCCCGATCATCCTCTTCACCTACTACAACCCCATTTATCATCGCGGCGTGGATGCCTTTATGGCCCAGATTGCCGATGCGGGGGTGAAGGGTTTGGTGATCCCCGATTTGCCCCTCGAAGAAGCGGACGGGGTGCTAGAAACTGCGAGTCAGTACGGCATTGAGGTGATCCTCCTCGTTGCCCCCACCAGCCCCCCAGCGCGGATCGCCGCCATTGCTGCCAAATCCCAAGGCTTTATTTATCTGGTCAGTGTTACCGGGGTAACGGGGGCGAGAACTCAGGTGGCCAGCCAAGTCCAGGATTTATTGCCCCAATTGCGGCAATATACGGATAAACCTGTTGGGGTGGGGTTTGGCGTATCTGATGGGGAGCAGGCGCGACAGTTGCGGGCTTGGGGAGCCGATGGCGTGATTGTGGGGAGTGCGATCGTCAAGCGGTTGGCGACGGGGGAACCGGCGGCGGCCTTAGGGGAGATCGGCGCATTTTGCCAAACGTTGAAAGCGGCGATCGCCTAAATGGAGCAACCCCTCCCCCAGATTCCCGCTGCCTTTATTGATCCCAGGGGTGGCAATGTTGCCGAAGTTCAGGCCCTACTCCAGGAGGGCCTAGATTTGCTGCTCAAACTGATGAGCGAGGCCACAGGGCGATCGCCCCTCCCTCCTTTAGAGTTGGATTTAAAGGCGATCGCCACCCTCCCCGCCGATCCCCAAACCGATTGGCTTTCTAATCTTGAATCCCTCTGTCACGCCTCCATGAACGCCGCCCATCCCGGCTACATGGGCCACATGGATTCCTTGCCCACAACGGTTTCAATCATCGGCGATCTCCTCGTGGCGGCGTTGAACAATAACCTCCTTTCTGTGGAAATGTCGCCGGTTTTTTCCCGGCTGGAGGCGTTGCTCTTGGCAGAAGTAGCGGGTTTATTTAGCCTTGGCCCCCAAGGGGGGGGATTGCTCACCAGCGGCGGCACATTGGCGAATTTAGCGGCCCTCACCGCTGCCCGTAATCGTGCTTTTCCCGATGCTTTAACCAAGGGAATGATGGGCATGGGGCGGCCCGTGATCCTCGCTTCGGAGTTAGTGCATACCTCGATCCACAAGGCCGCGATGATTTTAGGGTTGGGAACTGAGGCGGTGATTGCCCTCAAAACCGATGAGCGGGGGCAGGTGGATTTAAACGATCTTCAGAACCAACTGAAAACCGCCCGCGCCCAAGGGCAAACCCCCTTCGCCCTGGTGGGGATTGCCGGAACGACGGTGACAGGGAATATTGATCCGTTAGGGGCGATGGGGGCGATCGCCCATGATCACGGCCTTTGGTTCCATATTGATGCCGCCTATGGGGGGGCGTTAGTTTTCTCCGAAGCCCAAAAGCATCGTCTGGAAGGAATTGAGCAAGCCGATTCGATCACGTTCAACCCGCAAAAATGGCTCTATGTGGCCAAAACCTGCGCCATGGTGCTGTTTCGGGCCTTTGATCGCCTCCCGGAACAGATCCAAATCCCCGCCCCCTATATGGATCACGCCCCCGACTGCCCCAATTTGGGAGAAATCTCGATCCAGGGAACGCGCCACGCCGATATTCTCAAACTTTGGTTATCGTTTCAACATTTGGGGCGATCGGCCTATGGGGCCTTAATTGACCGCAGCTATGATCTCACGGGCTACTTTTTAGATCACATCGCCCAACGACCGGATTTAACCCTGGCCACAATCCCGGATATGAATATCCTTTGTTTTCGCGCCACCCCCGCCCATCTACCCCCCACGGCTTGGGATGATTGGAACCGCCAACTTCAGCAATTTTTAACCGCTCAGGGGGATTTTTTCCTGTCCCTACCCCGCTATCAGGGCAATTTATGGCTCAAGGCGGTGTTATTGAATCCCTATACAGAGCGATCGCACCTTGACCACCTCTTTGCCCAAATCGATCAATTCACCACCCAGAACAAAAAGCCCCACTCCTAGGGGAATGGGGCATGAGCAGGGGGCTAACCTTAGAAGAGGCCGAGAACGCCTAAGCCAATGGTCAGGAGGTAGGCCACAAAAGCCCCACCAGAGCCGCCCACAAAAAAGCCTTTTTTGAAATCCTTCCAACCCGCTGCGGTGCTGAAGCATTCGGGAGGATTGGGGGTGGTGAAGGTGGCAATGGGTTTGCCCACACCGACGCGGCTATAGAGGCCAAGGCAGATTGTCAAGATCAAGACCAAGCCCAGCGTCGAAATCAAACCTACCCCCAAGGCTTGAGCCGTATCCCGCAACGGCCCCAACACCGTAAAGGGGCCATAGAGCAAATAACCATGGGCCATGCCCACTTCTAGGCCACGGCGTTTCGCCACCAGGCCGGGGCGATAGGCGGGAAGGTTATTAATCCAAGCCCGGACTAGGCCCGAGGAATTGATCGGCGTTGCCAGATTCCCCACTTGAGGATCACCGCCGGAACTCACGAATTGTAATGCCATGAAACACTCCTCTCTCTAGAGATGCAAAGTTTTTGCGCAATTGGGGAAAAACCCCCATGGTTAACAAACCACAATGTTGCCCATTATCGCTATATTTGCCGAGGATGGGACGCTGATGCGCTGAAATCGGTTGTTCATCGCCCTCAGGATCGAGGTTCTTCTCTGCTAGCGTCCCTTTGCGTCTTATAATCTATTGAAATTGCGTCATGGATGGGGCCACAGTTCCCTTGAGCCATCATCGGCGGGAGTGAGTTCGGTTACTCCCTTTGGTGAGGAGCGATCGCCCCGATCCTCGACCAACCTGCTGTATTGCTGAATCAATATTTTAAGACATGGATCACAAATCACTTTGGAGGAGAATGATGCGTCCTGTGAGATTAATCTTAGTGGCGATCGCCACCCTAGTTTTTAGCTGGCAACTGGCTGCGGCCCCAGCGGCTGCCGTTGATGTGGATGAAGCCTATCGGCTGATCAAAATTAACCCAGCCGGCGAAACAGCAGTGATCAGCAATGCTGATCTCGAACATGGTAAACGCCTCTTTAACGACACCTGCTCCCAATGTCACATGGCAGGCCGCACCAAAACCAACCCCAACATTACCCTCCGTTTAGAAGACCTCGAAGGGGCTGAACCCCCATTGGATAACGTGGCGGCTTTGGTGGACTATGCCAACAGCCCCACCAGCTACGACGGGGAACTCGATCTCAGTGATTTGCACCCCAGCACGAAACGAGCCGACCTCTGGCCGGAAATGCGCAGCTACACCCAAGATGATCTCCGGGATATTGCCGGTTACATTTTGGTGCAACCCAAGCTCCAAGGCTATATGTGGGGCGGTGGTAAAACCGTGAACTAGGGGATTTATGCCCTCATCCCCCTACCCCTTCTCCCAAAAAGGGAGAAGGGGAGCCAGATTCAAAGTCCCTCTCCCAAGTTGGGAGAGGGATTTAAGGCGAGGGGGGAGAGGGTCAATGGACAAAACCAAGGGGCATGATCCCCTTGGTTTTTCGCTGTTTGGGAAAAAGGGGGCGAATTTCGACGGCTTGTCTTGGTTTTCGCGGCGTGGCGTTATAGAATCGAGTACAGCAAAATTCGACGACCCGTAGAACCCCATGTTAAAAAAATTAGGTTTAATGCTTTCCGCTGTGCTGTTGGCGATCGCCTCCTTCGCCCTCACCGCTCAACCTGCCAACGCCGCCGAATACACCATTAAAATGGGTGCAGACAGTGGCCTGCTTAAGTTTGAACCCAGTGAACTGACGATCAGTACTGGGGACACCGTTAAGTTCCTGATGAATAAACTCGGCCCCCATAATGCTGTTTTTGATAAAGGCCCCGATGGCGCAGACTTAACCAAACTTTCAAAAAGTCAACTGCTGTTCTCCCCTGGTGAATCCTACACCGCTGATTTCGCAGGTGCGCCAGCAGGCGAATATGACTACTATTGCCAGCCCCACCGTGGCGCAGGCATGATTGCTAAAATCATCGTCGAATAATCCCAAGCCTTGTTAGAACTCCCAACTTTGGGAAAAATCCTGTCCTGAAAAGGGCAGGATTTTTCGATCCTTAGGGGCCAATGGAAGCAACTGCCCATCAGCGGCACGGTTGAGGGCGGGATCGGTTTGAATGGGTAATTATTGCTTTCCTTGGGTTCTATGCGATATTGGTTTGCCTTGCTCCTTGCCCTCAGCCTTTGGGTCATCACTCCAGCCCCTGCCTTTGCCGCAACGGTGACGCGGGAGGCGGCCATTGAGGTAATTAACGACCTCGAAGCCCGTGAGGTGATTACGCCACCCGTGGCCGCCCGCCAACGCCGTTACTATCAAACCCATGCCGATCCCGGTCTTTGGTCAAAATTGCGGGGGGTGGTGACATTTGCCAACGTGATTTGGGCGATCGCCTCTGTCCTCCTCCTCCTCGCCCTCGCCTGGTTGGGGGGAATTTATCTGATTGCCCTCCTCGCTCTCATTCCCCTTGTCGCCTATGAAGCCCTGGCCTATCTGATCTCAGGGGCGGCCATGGTTTTAAGTCCGGGGGAATTTGGCGCGTTGCCCGGTTGTTTGGGTTTAGCCGGTTGCCTCGCTTGGACGCACGGGGCGCACGAAAAAAGCTTAGAACCCCGCTACCAAAAACTCCGCCTCGATCCCTGGATGGTTTGCACATTCTTACTGACCCTCGCTTGGGGAGCCTGTGCCATTGGGCAAGAGAGCCAGGTTTTAGGCTTTATCACCGTGATCATGCTGGAGGCGTTTTTAGGGTTTGCGATCGCCTTTCTCCCCGGCCGCTATACCCTCGGTTTCACCTCAAAAACCGCCCTTCCCCGCGCTGTTTTCACCTCTTTTGCCCTGATCTGCTTCTATGTCCCACTCCATCAAAGCTGGTGGGTGATTCCCTTTGCCCCCCTGTTTCAGCCGGGGGTGTTATTTGTTGGCACATTTGTTTATTTTATTGGCCTACTGATTTGGTCTTCGCGATGGTATGGCCACAGTCGCCCCTGGGTTTATGTTGTCCTCCAAGGCTTAACGATTTTCTCTGGATTAGCAGCAGTATATGGGGGCGGAATCTTGCAAATTCAACAGTTTCAAGCAATCGGCGGCACATTTTTCGTGTTGTATTTATTAGAAAAATATGCCGAAATTCCTTGGCAAAAAGAATGGGCCGCTTGGGGTTTATTGGGGTTAGCCCTCTTATTGGGGGGCATTGCTTGGCTAATGCGAACCTATCCCCAATATTTCCTAATTTAATGCCGTGCCTGCTGCCTTTGGCACTGGTCTCTTAAAGTTGAATAACTGGTTTTTCGTTCACTGAAGCCCTTGTGCAGAAGACTTTTCAGAAATCATCCTACTCTAACAAGCCAGTGCCTTGCAGTGGTTCCGCCCCGTCGGGGATTGAAATCCCCACCTCATCAGAATTTTGTAGGGGCGAAAAATTTTTCGCCCTCCCCACTGAGAGATTAACGTGCTAATAAACCAGCTTGGATCGTACCGAGCCAATCGATTAAATTACTCAATTGTTGCTCCGGTTTTAATACCCCCAGCCCTCGCACCGTTACTTTTTTGGGAGCATAGACAAAGCGCGATCGCAAGTGTTGGGGGAGATGTTCAATTAAGAGCCGCCAAGCCGGTTCCTCCATCGGTGTTTCTAACACAATATGTTGGGGGCCATCAGGTTTGATGCGGGAAAAACCGAGGGATTTGGCGATTTGTTTGAGCTTCACCACTTGGATTAACTGTAAAGCCGGTTGGGGGATAGAACCGTAGCGATCGCCCCAAGCCTCTTCAATTTGTAACAATTCCCGCTCCGAAAGCGAGGAGGACACCGCCCGATAGGCCGCCATTTTTTGCTCCAGATCGGGGATATAGTCCGCCGGAATAAAGGCCGTGAGTTTGAGGTCGATCTGAGTATCCTCCACCTTGGGGATTTCCTGACCCCGTACCTCTTGGAGAGCCTCCTGCAACATTGACATATAGAGATCAAAACCAATCTCCAACATCTGCCCCGATTGTTCCGCCCCTAAAATATTGCCCACACCGCGAATTTCCATATCTCGCGTTGCCAACTGATACCCCGAACCCAATTGGGTAAATTCTTGAATGGCCCGCAGTCGTTTTTGAGCCGGTTCTGACAGAGATTGAGTCGCCGGATAAAGTAGCCAAGCATGGGCTTGCACCCCAGAACGCCCCACCCGCCCCCGCAATTGATACAACTGCGATAGCCCAAACCGTTGGGCATCTTCAATAATGATCGTGTTCACACGGGGAATATCTAAACCCGATTCAACAATCGTTGTACAGACAAGAATATCCGCCTCGCCATTGTTAAAGGCGAGCATTGTTGTTTCTAATTCCCCCTCTTCCATTTGGCCATGGGCGATCGCCACTCGCGCACTGGGTAACATCGTCTCCAACTGAGCCGAAACGGTTTCAATCCCCTCCACACGGGGAACCACATAAAACACCTGGCCACCGCGATCTAATTCATTACGGATCGCGGTGCGGATCACATCGGGATTGTAGGGGGAAAGGTGGGTTTGAATGGGCCGGCGCGAAGGGGGAGGCGTGGTGATCAGGCTCATTTCTCGAATGCCAGAGAGGGACATATAGAGCGTGCGGGGGATCGGTGTAGCGGTGAGTGTTAACACATCTACCTGAGTTTTTAACGCCTTAATTTTCTCCTTTTGATTCACCCCAAACCGCTGCTCTTCATCAATCACCAACAGCCCCAAATCGCGAAACTCGACCCCCTTACCTAAAATTTGTTGGGTTCCCACAATCACATCCAATTCGCCGGTTTTGAGTCGTTGGAGGAGTTCTTTCCGTTCCGATGCGGTGCGAAAGCGATTTAACAGGCCGATTTGAATGGGGTAGGGGGCAAAGCGTTCTTTGAGTGTGTGGTAATGTTGTTGGGTGAGGATGGTGGTGGGGGCGAGGAAAGCCACTTGCTTATTCCCCGCTGTAATCGCTTTAAAAATCGCCCGGATCGCCACCTCAGTTTTCCCAAAACCCACATCCCCACAAACGAGGCGATCCATGGGGCGATCGCTCTCCAAATCCCTTTTCACATCCTGGGTCGCCTTGAGTTGATCCGGCGTGGGTTGGTAGGGGAAAGAATCCTCAAGTTCCGCCTGCCAGGGTTCATCGGGGGGATAGGCAAAGCCGGTTTGTTGCGATCGCTTCGCATACAATGCCAACAAATCCACCGCCACCTTTTGAATCGCCTTTTGTACCCGTGCTTTGGTACGTTCCCAGGTTTTCCCCGCCATTTTGTTCAATTCTGGCGGCCGTTTTCCGGTTTGTTGGAAGCGTGACAAACTATCGACGGAATCAGCGGGGACGCGCAAAATGCCATCATCATATTTAATCGCTAAATAATCCCGCCCTTCTAAGGTTTCCAACTGCAAAAACTTACCAATCCCATGGTTGCGATGCACCACATAGTTACCGGGGGAAAGTTTATTGAGATCAACTTGTTTAGAAGCAGCGCGGCGGCGTTTGCGGATATAGGTGGGGCTGGCCAAACTATGCTGGCCAAAAAATTCCCGGTCTGTGACCACCACAATCCGATAGGTGGGCAGAATAAACCCCTCTAATTCCGCCAAACCGGAATATTTCAAACCCACAGCGCAATGCTGTTGGTGCGATCGCTCAATGGCGGGATAATCCTTCGGATTGGGGATAAATTGGGCGTTGCAGTCGTGTTCCTGAAGGAGGGAAACCGTGCGGGAGGGTTGGGCAGAAATCAGCCATTGGTGATAGTTTTGCAGGTTCAAACCGCTGGACACCTCCCGTTGACCCCGGAGAATTTCAGCCAGTTTGGGGAATTGGTGGGGGGTGGTGGGGATGGGACGGCTGGATAGATTAATCCCTTGGCCTTCAATCACCAATTCTGAGAGTAAAACCGTGGTGAATTCTGTCGTGATCGCGCTTTGAATCGTGGCAAAATCCTGATGCAAAGGGGGCAGGGATGGCTGGGCCTGCCATTGCACCGTGACATATTCCACCCAGCGGCTACAGTGGGCGCGGCATTGCTCCGGCTCATCAATGACAACGAGGGTATGAGCGGGGAGGTAATGGAGGAGATTGGCGGGTTCAGGATAGGCCAAGCCCAAATAGCGGCGTAGGCCGGCGGGCCATTCCCCCGCTGCGAGGGCGGCTTGTTCCGTTTCAGAAAGTTCTGCACAATCCTGAAGGGCGGCGGCTAGGAGGGGGGTGAAGGAGGTGGGGGTGAGCAGGCAGGTTTGAATCGTATCGAGCGATCGCTGGGTTGCCGGGTCAAATTCCCGCATTCGCTCAATGTCATCCCCATACCATTCCAACCGCAGGGGCAATTCTGTCGATACCGGGAAAATATCCACCAAATCGCCGCGACGGCTCCATTGCCCCTCACTTTCCACCAAGGCCACCCGCTCATACCCCAAACTGGCCAGGTGTCGATCCAAATCCTGGGGGGCGATGGTCATGCCGGTGCGGAGTTCCCGCAGTTGGGTTCCTAGGGCATCTGGGGGGGGGAGATGGGGCTGTAAACCGCGCTCGGTGGTGACGATCGCCCCTTTAAAATCGGGATTGCGTACCTGCTCACTGAGGATCGCCAACTGGCCCCAGACCATTTCTGATTCTGGTTCGAGGGCTTCATAGGGGGAGGCCTCGGAGGTGGGATAAAAGCGCACCGGCTCCCAACCCATCACTTCCAACTGGGCGGCCCAGCGGCCCGCTTCTTCGAGGGTGGGGCAGACCACCAACAAGGGCCGCTCTAGCTGTTGGGCGATCGCACTACTGACTAAACCCTTGGGGAGTCGTGCCACGCCCGTGAGGTGCAGCGGGGCAGCATGGTTAAGTTTTTGGATGAAATCCTGGGTCAAGGGCGAGCGGGAAAGCGATCGCACCACGGAAGAAAGAGCCATAGCCAACAAGGAAAAGCAGCGGTCAGTTGTTCCATCATACGCTGAATCTCGAAAGCCGGGGTCTTGGCCCCATCCGGATTGAGGGGAACGGAGCAGAATAAAATAATTTGGAGAGCGCCCTTACCAGCAGAAATGACGGCTTTTACCGATCACATCCAGCGCAACACTGAGTATAGTCACTCAGTTGAGGGACAGACTAAAGTTTGCACAATGAACCACAACTGTACCTCATCGTCAAGGCAAAGGCTGTATGCTGCAATGGTTTGGGAAAAGATGCAGTGATCTGTGGTTGGATTTGCAGTTTGGGTCAGCATTTTTTGATGGTATGCCTTCAATAGCGTTTTCTTAAATACAAATTTCACGGCATTCGTTCAATCTTTTGGAGTTACTTGGAGTTATGTTGAAAACGTGGAAATTTCGCCAAAAAATTCTCTTGGGGTATGCTTTGCCAATTATGGCATTGTTTGGGGCTTCAGGCTTTGGGTGGGTCACGGCTCAAAATATTTTACAAGCATTCAAAACCATTGAACAAGCTGAAGCAATTCTCGACAAATCTAATGACATTGAAGTTGCGAATATGGAGATGATCAAAACAGTGCGAGGCTATCTTATCTCTCCAGAAAATAGTTATTTACAGGAATATGAGCAAGCAAAGCAAGATTTTGAAGTGACGATGAACATGATTCGCAATGATTTTGAATTAACCACAAACCAGCAAGAACACTTGAAGGAAATTGAACGATATACCGATGAATATCAAGAATTGGCAGACCAGATGATTGCCCTGAAGCAGGCGGGAGAGACGGAACAGGTTTTAAGTTTATTTCGTCTTGATTCGGGGCGACAATTAAGTAAACGCTTTACCGAATTAGATCAGGAATTCGAGGCGGAAATTCGCAGTTTAATCTCGGAATATCAACGGGGAGCAACGGGAATTTTAAACCTGTTGATTATGGGGTTGTTGATCAGTGCTTTGGTGTTGGGTACGGTGGCGATCGCCCTTTCCCTGTGGATTACCAATAATGTCAGCCGTACCATTCAGCAGGCCACCCAGGCGATCGCCGCCTCCTCCAATGAAATTGCCGCCACCACGGAACAGCAGGAACGCACCGCCAGCCAGCAGGCCGCTTCGGTGAATGAAACCACCACCACGATGGATGAATTGGGGGCCTCCTCCCAACAATCCGCCCACCAAGCGGAACAGGCCACCCTCACCGCTCAAGATGTGCGCCAATTGGCGGATCAGGGTAATCAATCCGCTGCCCAAACCTTAAGGGAAATGCAGGCACTGCGGGAACAGGTGGGGGCGATCGCCATCCAAATTAGCAAACTCAATGATAAGGCTAATCAAATTGGTAGTATTTCCCAATTGGTGAGCGATATTGCCAACCAAACGAATTTATTAGCCCTCAATGCAGCGGTGGAAGCGGTGCGGGCGGGGGAGCAGGGGAAAGGGTTTAATGTGGTGGCGACGGAAATTCGCAAACTGGCAGATCAAAGTAAACAATCTGCTTCCCAAATCAATACCCTGGTTGCCGATATTCAAAACGCCGCTAACTCGACGGTGATTGTCACCCACACCGGCACGCAAACTGTGGAAAGTAGTATTACTATCACTCAAGCAACGGCAAATACATTTGTGCAAGTAGCGGAAGCAATTAATCAAATTGTGATGAATAATCAGCAGATTTCTTTAAATGTTAAACAACAGGCGATCGCCACCCAACAGGTTGCCGATGCCATGCTAACACTGAACAAGGGCGTACAGGAAACCGCCGCCGGAATTCGCCAAACGCAGGTAGGCACGCGGCAGTTAAATCAAGCGGCATTGGATTTGCAAGCTTTGGTTTAGGGGCAGGGGATTGTTGGGGTGTGCCGTAGGGAGAGTAATGGTATTGGGCAGTCGGCAGGGGCTTCTAGGGTATTTTATGCAGTGTTGGGTTTTCCGTCTCTAATCAGTCGGGGGTTTGCTCAATCCACTGTCGAACTTGAAGGGATGCGCCCTCTGCGTTTCAGAGCCTCGATCCCCCCTGCCCCTTTAGCTCACTTTCCGCAGGTTGACATTTTATTTTTATAGCAATCCGACGTGATTGCTGAACAAAAAGATAACTGAAAGCCTTGCCCAGTAACAATAGTTATTTCATGAATCAAATGGGATTGCTATACTACACATTACCAACTATAGCAATCCGACGTGATTGCTATACACTAATCACCTCAAATCCAGAAGAGGCCGAATATCTAGCTCTTGACCACGACCTCGTTCATCACTGAAGATATATTCACCCCGACCGATCATCACTTCTCGCAATGATTCCAGATTAGATTGAGCATTAAGCAGTTGCACAGCTTCTAAAATTGAAGTTTTGCCACTATTGTTAGTCCCCACAAGCAAATTTAACCTGCCAAGCTGCTGAAGCTCAAACTTTGGGAGACAACGAAAATTTTCAATTTTGAGTGACTTCAGCATAGTTGGCAATTGATAGTCCAGTGTTCAGTTCAATATCTAGCAGCCCATCCTCAGAGAGGGATGGAATTCAAATTAACCGCCCCAAAATCGTCCTAAAATCCCCTAACACGATCGCCCGATTCAATGGCGTTAACAATGGCACATGAACAAACAAACCAAAACAAGGCCAATCCAACTGGGGCAACACCTCTAAAACGCCATAATACAGCCCCTCACAGACAAACAGCCCCGCATCCTCACTAATCCCCGTCATCGCTAAACCTGTGATCAGTTTCGGTAAATCCAAAGCCGTCCAATGGCAAGCGGTTCCCTCCCGCGCCCGCGCTTCCACAGTGAGGAGCGATCGCCCCTCCGCCATCCCACAACACACCACCCCCGCCGGCCGCACCTGCGCCATCGTCGCCAACACCGCCCGCCGCGCCAAAGCCGTATCCACCGGCAACTGACGCAGCAAATGATAACGATCATCCGGGGGCAATAGCCCCAGGAGATCATCGGCAGCATTGGAGCGATGATGAGCCAACCAAGGCGCAAAGGAAGTCAGGAGTAGCTTACTCATCCTCATCAAAATCGGAATTCACCGCCGCACTACCGCCGCTGACGGTGACAAGATCAATTTGTTGACGGTAATAATCCACACTCTTCACCTGTACCTCAACGCGATCGCCCAAACGGTAAGCGGTGCGATTTTTGCGGCCCACAAGGCAACTATGGCGGGAACGGTATTCATACCAATCATCCTTGAGGGAAGAAACATGAACCAACCCCTCCACCATTAACTCCTCAATTTCCACAAAGAAACCATAGGACTGCACCCCCGTAATCCAACCCTTGAAGACATCCCCGGTGCGAGCCTTCATCTTCTCCGCTTTTTTCAACCCTTGCAGATCATTCTCGGCATCTTCCGCCAACTTGAGCCGCTCATTGAGATGATGAACCACCTCGTGCATATCCGCTTCCCATTGGCTTTGGGTTGCCGGAGCCAACACATTCCAAGTCAGTTCATCATAGGATTCACTACTGCCGAGATTCACCGCCTTGCGCGATCGCGTCGTGCGGCGATCGCGCCCCTCCGTAAACAGCGTATTTAACAACCGCTGCATCAACAAATCCCCATAGCGTTGCCCCGGAGCCAACACCTGACAATAACCATCATTATAGGCCAACCCAAAATGAGGCACAGGTTTTGTCGCATAATGCACCGGCTTAATCGTTTTCTTGAGGAACTCGGTGAGAATTTTCGGAGCAGGAGAATTGGCAATTTCCTGGGTAAAGGTTTGATAATCTCCCGGTGTCAATTCATCCTCAGAATCGAGATCCAAATTGAGATCTAAATTTGTCCCCAACTTGATAAAATCCTCCAACTCCATCACATCCGGCTCCACATGACCACAATAAAGCGCTGGTAACTCCAACTTGCGACAATGATCAGCGATCACCTTCCCCGCCAAAATCCCCACATCCATCAACATTGACCGTAGCGGCACAGTGGGATCCACCGTAATCACCCCTAAACGACTTTCATCCTTAAAGGCATGGGAAAGGGGCAAAGTATGGAGGTCAAACCCACCCCGCTGCAACCGTTGCGCCTTCACCAAAGGCGCAAGGGTGAAAAACAATTGCTCCAGCATCGCGTTCGCTTCCGCCAAGTCCGATGGCGTATCCTCTTGCTGGCCTAAATAGGCCTGTACCTGTTGATAACTGAGTTGATGATCCACCTTAATCACACTGGGTTGAATATCAAACTCAATCACCTGGCCTGTTTTATCCAATGTCAGCAAAATACTAATCGCCAACCGCTCATGATCCATCACCAACGAACAGCGACGGGTAATGATATCGGGAAACAACGGTACAACAAAATCATCCAAATAGACCGCTGTGCCGCGTTTTTTCGCCTCATTATCCAAGGGAGAGCCTGGCTCAATATAATGGGCAAAATCAGCGATGTGAATCCCGAGTAACCATTGGCCATCATCCAGGGGTTCTAAACTAAAGGCATTCTCGATCAATTCCGGCGGCTTGCTTTTGAGGCGCTCCTCATCTTCGAGGGTAATGGTCAACACCGATCGCAGGTCAAAGCGTTTATTAATTTCCGCCTTGGCGATTTTGCCATTGGGGGCCGGTTTGGGGGTCAATCTGGCAAATTCCTGTACCTTCTCGCTAAAGCCTTGGGGTAGGTCATGTTTACAGGCGACAATATCCGTATCCGCTGCGGTTTCGGCATCGGAGCCGAGGATTTTTGTCACCCGACCCAGGGGTAAACTCGTACCGATGGCATAGCGGAGAATTTCCACATGGACGAGGTGATCAATGGCTTCTGCCAGTTCCTCCCCTGTGGTTTGTAGTGCAATTTCAAACAGCAAGCGGTCATCGAGGGGAACGGCGCGATAGCCCTGAGCGGTGTGTTTAATCCGGGCAAGGAGGGAGGGATTAGCCCGGTCTAAAATCACCTGAACTGCCCCCTCCGGAGAGCGGCGACGGCTGCCTTCCTTGATGATTTTAACGAGGACGCGATCGCCATTCCAAGCATTGCTTAAATAGCTTTCCCGCACATAAATATCATCCGCCCCCTCTTCATCCTGAATCGCAAAACAAAAGCCCTTACTTGAGCAGCGTAGCTTTGCCTCCACCATCCCTTCCGGAATCACCCGCCGATACTTACCCAACTCCTTATTCAGCAGGCCAATTTTTTCCAAGGCATCCAGGATGATCTGGAGCTTTTCGATACACAATTCATCTTCACAATCCAGCTTTTTTTCTAAAAATTTGGCCGCAACCAATTTCTCTGGACTGAATTGAGCTAATAATGTAGCGATTGAAAATTCCATGTTTTTAAATGAGGAACCAAAGGTGAACAAGGGAAGGGAGAAAGCATCATGTCTTGTGGTGTAGCCATGATGGAGGTTGGGTCTGCATCAAGTCCGATTGCAATGGGAACTGTGTTTATCCCTCGGATCAGGTCAGGGGGGAAATGGCAACAGCGTTTTAGTCTCTTGACAAGCGAAGAAGACAACAGAGGCAGCAAACACCGGCAGCATTGCCACGATCACTGGACGGGGGAGGGCTGACGAGGATCAAACGCTGGGATGCGTAGATCATCAAAATCCGTGAAGGCAGATAACCCTGCCATCATTTTAGGTTTAATGGGAACTTTCGCAACGGATTCGGGCAAAAAAGGCTACAATATTGCCCTAAACTTGTTCTTTTTGAGCTGTTTCCCGGCTCGATTCAGCCGCATTTTTGCCCCTCAGCCCCGCTGCTCTCTTGACATCTTCCCCTGTTCATCCCCTCCAACGTTTGCTCCATTATGGTCGCCGCTATCGCTTGGCCATTGGGCAGGCCACCACTTGTTCTATCCTGAATAAACTCTTTGATCTCGCGCCCCCGGTCTTAATTGGGGCGGCGGTGGATGTGGTGGTGAAACAGCAGGATTCCCTGATTGCGGGCTGGGGTGTGCGGGATCCGGGGGCGCAATTGGTGCTGTTGAGCGTTTTATCGGCGGTGATTTGGGGATTAGAATCGCTGTTTGAATATGGCTACGATCGCCTCTGGCGCAATTTAGCCCAACGGATGCAGCATGATCTGCGCCTTGAAGCCTATGATCATGTCCAAAATTTGGAGATGCGTTTTTTTGAGGATCGCAGTACTGGCGGGCTGTTGGCAATTCTCAATGATGATATTAATCAGTTGGAGCGGTTCCTCGATATTGGGGCGAATGAAATTCTTCAGGTGACAACGACGGTGATTGTGGTTAGTGGTGGTTTCTTTCTGCTTGCGCCGGAGGTGGCTTGGCTGACGATGATCCCGATTCCGATCATTATTTGGGGATCGATCGCCTTTCAAAACCGTTTAGCTCCCCGCTATGCTGCGGTGCGGGAAAAGGTGAGTCTCCTGAGTACGCGCCTCGCTAATAACCTCAGCGGCATTGCGACGATTAAAAGTTTTACCACCGAAGCCTACGAACTCGATCGCCTCCGCCAAGATAGTGCCGCCTATGGCCACAGTAATCGCCATGCCATTGCCCTTAGTGCGGCCTTTGTGCCGTTAATCCGGTTCGTGATTTTTGGTGGGTTTATTGCGACGTTGTTGTTGGGGGGGCAGGAGGCGATCGCCGGTCGTCTCGCGGTGGGAACCTATAGCACCCTCGTATTCATGACCCAGCGGTTGCTCTGGCCCCTCACCCGTTTAGGGCAAACCTTGGATCAGTACCAGCGGGCCATGGCTTCCACCCAGCGGGTGATGAATCTGCTCGATACACCGATCCGTATTGCTTTGGGGGGCCGGGTTTTACCCCAGGTGCAGGGGGCGATCGCCTTTAGTCAAGTTCAGTTTAGTTATCAACCGGGCTATCCCATTCTGCGGGGCTTGAGTTTAACGATTCCCGCCGGCCAAACCATCGGCATTGCCGGGGCGACGGGTTCGGGGAAAAGTACGCTCGTGAAACTCCTGCTACGATTCTATGAAATTGAGGGGGGTAGTATTACCATTGATGGCCTGGATATTCGCGATATTCAGTTAGGAGATCTGCGGCGGGCCATGGGTTTGGTGAGTCAGGATGTGTTCCTGTTCCATGGCACAGTAGCGGAAAATATCGCCTACGGGAGTCCAGGGGCCAGCGTTGCGGAAATTGGCAATGCGGCCAAATTGGCCGAAGCAGAAGACTTTATCGCCCAACTACCCCAAGGCTATGAAACGATTGTGGGGGAGCGGGGGCAAAAGTTATCGGGGGGACAGCGACAACGGTTGGCCATCGCCCGGGCCATTTTGAAAAATCCCCCGATTCTGATCCTCGATGAGGCTACCTCGGCGGTGGACAACGAAACGGAAGCGGCCATTAGTCGCGCTTTGGCCCATATTACGGAAAACCGGACGACGATTGCGATCGCCCACCGTCTTTCCACGATCCGCCACGCCGATCGCATCTATGTCATGGATCAAGGCCACATTGCCGAAGCGGGGGATCATGATACGCTCCTTGCCCAAGGGGGGATTTATGCCAATTTGTGGCGCGTCCAAACGGGGGAATAGCCTTATTCTGGCGTTTCCGTTTGGCGACGTTGGGCGGCTAATTTGAGCATGATTTCACTGTGAACCGCGCCCAAAGCGCGATCGCGTCTGGTCACTCAACCACCCCACCACCGGATCCAGCACCCCATCCCACACCCGCGCAATCAATAACACCGAACCGGCCTGAACCGGGGGCAACCCGACGACATTGGTTAAGAAGTAGAGCCAAAAAAAGACGAGAATACTCCCGGTGATCTTGCTGCTCCTTCCCCAACGCCATAGCTGAGTTGGGTTTTGAGCGTCAGCGGCACAGTTGGCCCTAGGGGCTGGGACTCAGGATCAAAGGTGGGTTTAAGGCTCATAACACCATCCAAACAGGCGTTAGGTCATTATGTTGCCAATGGGGCGGCGTTGGGCGGGCTATCTGACAGAGGACGGAGATTTGATCGCGAGGCGATCGCCCTCCCGATCCCTTCCATTAAGAAAATGTAACGAAACACCAATTTTTGCCCCTGTAATGGGGATAAATCCCGCTACAGTCTTAATTAACCTTGATATAACCCCCATAGCGTAAATCCTATGCATCTGAGCGAAGTCACCCATCCGAACCAATTACATGGCCTCTCCATTCGCCAACTGGAGGAAATTGCCCGTCAAATCCGTGAAAAACACCTAGAAACCATTGCCGCCAGCGGTGGCCACCTGGGCCCAGGCTTAGGGGTGGTGGAATTGACCCTTGGCCTTTACCAAACCCTGGATTTGGATCGGGATAAAGTCGTCTGGGATGTGGGCCACCAAGCCTATCCCCATAAACTGATCACCGGCCGTTACCACGATTTCCACACGTTGCGGCAGAAAGATGGGGTGGCGGGGTATTTAAAGCGTAGTGAAAACCGCTTTGATCATTTTGGGGCGGGCCATGCTTCAACGAGTATTTCCGCTGCCTTGGGGATGGCGATCGCCCGCGACCTCGCCGGCGATGATTACAAATCCGTTGCCATCATCGGCGATGGCTCCCTCACCGGGGGGATGGCCCTAGAAGCCATCAACCATGCCGGCCACCTCCCCCACACCCGCCTCATGGTCGTCCTCAACGACAACGAAATGTCCATCTCCCCCAACGTCGGGGCCATTTCCCGCTACCTCAACAAAGTGCGCCTCTCCGACCCCATGCAATTCCTCTCCTCCAACATCGAGGAGCAACTGCGCCATCTGCCCTTCTTTGGCGATAGCCTCAGCCCCGACATGGAGCGCCTCAAGGAAAGTATGAAGCGGCTCACCGTTCCCAAAGTAGGGGCAGTCATTGAAGAATTGGGCTTTAAATACTTTGGCCCCGTCGATGGTCACAATCTCGAAGAACTAATCGACACCTTCAACCAAGCCCACAAAATGCCCGGCCCCGTCCTCGTCCATGTGGCCACCACCAAGGGCAAAGGCTACGAAATCGCCGAAAAAGACCAAGTGGGCTACCATGCCCAATCCCCCTTTGACCTCACCACCGGCAAAGCCTACCCCAAGAAAAAACCCACCCCCCCCAGCTACTCCAAAGTTTTCGCCCATACCCTCACCACCTTGGCGGCCAATAACCCCAAAATCGTCGGCATCACCGCCGCCATGGCCACAGGGACGGGCCTCGATAAGCTTCAGCAAAAACTGCCGAAACAATATATCGATGTCGGCATTGCCGAGCAGCACGCCGTCACCCTCGCCGCCGGTCTAGCCTGCGAAGGCGTGCGCCCCGTCGTCGCCATCTATTCCACATTCCTACAACGGGCCTACGATCAAGTGATCCATGATGTCTGCATTCAAAAACTGCCGGTGTTCTTCTGTATAGACCGGGCCGGCATTGTCGGAGCCGATGGCCCCACCCACCAAGGGATGTATGACATCGCCTATCTACGCTGTTTGCCTAATTTGGTGATTATGGCCCCCAAAGATGAATCGGAATTACAGCAAATGTTGGTGACAGGGGTAGATTATACCGATGGCCCCATTGCGATGCGCTATCCTCGCGGCAATGGTGTGGGTGTGCCTTTGATGGAAGACGGTTGGGAGCCGTTGGAAATTGGCAAAGGGGAAATTCTCCGTCATGGCGATGATCTGCTGCTGTTGGGCTATGGCTCGATGGTACAAACCGCGCTCCAAGTGGCGGAATTGCTGGGTGAGCATGGCATTGGCGTGACGGTAATTAATGCCCGCTTTGTGAAGCCCCTCGATACTGATCTGATTGCGCCTTTAGCGCGTCAGATCGGCAAAGTGGCAACCATTGAAGAGGGTTGTTTAATCGGCGGTTTTGGTGCTGCGGTATTAGAAGCCTTACAGGATCATGATGTCCATGTGCCGGTGAAACGTTTTGGTGTACCGGATATTCTGGTGGATCATGCCACACCGGATCAATCCAAAACTGATCTGGGCCTCACCGGCTCCCAAATCGCCGAGCAATTACGGGCCACATTCTTCGCGGCTCAACAGCCCTCTGCCGTCCTCTAAATTCCTCACCCGGCCACATCACTTGTGGCCGGGTCATTCATCCATAGATTGCTTTGTTTTGCCTTGATTAAGTGAGCATAGTTGTTGACAAAAAAATCTTCAATAACCGCTTTGATCACTGGCACAGAAACTCCGTTTCCCATTTGCATATACACTGCATTTTCATCACTGATTAACTGATAAGAATCAGGATATCCTTGCAATCGAGCGCACTCACGTGGGGTAAGTCTTCTCGCAATCCCATGATGAACAACACCAAGCCGGTTTGCATCTGATGCTGTCAGCGTAATTGAAATCCGATTGGGGTCTAAAAATTTAAAGACTTCAAAAGACATATTACCAGCAACTGGATTATATTTACCATCGTAACAGCTAATATATCCCTTTGATTCGAGCGAACACAATAATTCAGGCAAATCTTCATTGTTATAGAATGTTTTGATCTGATCAACTGTTAAGGCTTTTCCATCTTGATGGATTCCAAATTGTTTTTTTCTTCGGTTAGCAATGAGAAGATTCATAAAAGCAATTTCTTTCCTTGTACATTCTCCTTTCAGTCCCAATTCCCAGGAATGAATGGACTGACCACCCCGATAATCGATGAGTCTGTAGCCATGTAGCACTGACAGATCATTTCCAACAACCTTCTTAAGTTTTTTGACAAATGCTTCTGTACAGTAATACCTTTGATGCACATCTGTTTCAAGAATATCACGTACTAAAACTGTTTTTTGGGGCTGTTCAAATAAATTTCCCTGAATATGATTGGCATCGTATTTATGGGAATCAGCAGGCCCTGGATCAGAATATAAATTAGTCTTGATAGAACCCCAGCGAGAGCCGAGGATATAAATCCTTACTCGATTTTGAGGTACGCCAAAATTACTACTATTCAGCAATAAGTGATGGACTGAATAGCCGAGATCTATTAAGTGTGTTGTGATGGTTTCAAATGTTCGCCCTTGATCATGGGTGGTGAGTCCCCTGACATTTTCTAGTAAAAAAAATGATGGCTTATATAGCTTTAGAAGCCTTTCAACTTCAAAAAATAGTGTGCCACGAGTATCTCCAAAGCCTTTTTGTTTTCCAGCATAAGAAAATGCTTGGCAAGGAAAACCCGCTAAGAGAAAGTCAAATTGTGGCAATACTTCCAAATCACGAATATCGGATTTGGGATTAACTTCATAATTTAATTCATATGATTCACAAGCTTTTTGATCAATTTCACAGGAATACACACATTCAGTTTTGATGTCTTGTTCACTACAAGCCCATTCAAATCCAAGCCTAATTCCACCGGTTCCTGCAAATAAATCAACGAAACGCATTATAATTGACTCTCTATCCATTGTGACAGTACCTCAAACTCTTCTAAACTATAGGCAATCGTGCAATCACTATGAGTGCAAATGGTTGAAATGGCAGAAGACCGTTGGAAATTTCCCGCTCCATCTATGACATAAGCTATCCTATGTCCTTCTGCACTCATTAACCTCCTGCGGTCAGCAGCTTGTCCTGCTTTTCGCTCAATTGTGCTGTTAGTAGTAACCTGAAAACTGACTTCAATGCCAATCATTGTATTGCGTTTACTAACCACAATATCAAAAGGCATACCCTGGGAATTTTCGTGATTTTTGAGATGTATCGTTCCATTGTTCACCACAATAAATTCACTTCCCAGTCTCTTTTGTAAGAAATCTAGCAGTTCAGTTTGGGCAAGCTGCCCTAATTTGTTTGCAGTTGCTCCACCTGTTATACGACTAACTGTGATATAGCGCTGCTTTACAAAAGATTCTAGTGCCTCTGAATTTCCCAATAAAGAGCCAATATCACAAGCATCAAGTCTGGCTTGATTTGCCACATTAGATGTGGCTGCAAAAAGCAGAATTGCAATCATATCAGAAGTTAGATCATTAAGATCATTTTCTTTGGTGAGGCCATCTCCATCAATTTGTAGTCTCTTGTTGTTAAGATTTTTTACTGGCATCGCTTTAAATCGATATTCAAAGCTTTTTCCACGCCATATAAATTCAAAAAAATAGCCATCTTGATCTTTTGGGAAAATATCTGAAAATGATTTTCCTAAACGCTGAATAGGTTCTCCGCCATAATCTGCCAATACCACCAAATGCTTGAGAAAAAGGTTAGCTGGATAACCTGCGGATTTGATCAAGTCAAATAATTGAAATGGGTTTTTCTTGCTCAAATGCAGTAGACGAAGAAAGTCATCTTGGGTTCGTAAGAGCAAGGGCAGCACGTTGGCTAAAGCATTTTTTTCTTTGAGGCTTTCTGGCCACCAAAGGGTGGCATGGGTTTTAAGTTCTGATAGATCACGTTTGTAGTTCATGTCTTATTTCGTGGATAAAAATCCACACTCCGAACAATGAACATTTTACTGCGCTGCAGATTGTTGCATTTCCTGGCACAAGCGGCGGAAATGATCGCCTCTTTCCTCGAAGCTGCGGTATTGGTCGAAGCTGGCACAGGCAGGGGAGAGTAAAACGGTGGTGGCTCCGTTGGTTTGGGCGAGGGTGAGGCTGCGAGGGATGGCACAGTCGAGGGTTTCGACGATTTCGTAAGCGGTGTAGCCGACGCTGGCGAGGCGATCGCCAAATTGCGCAGCCGCATCACCAATCAGGAGGACAGCGGCGGCTTTGGTTTGGATCGCCTCGATCCAGGCGGTATCATCCCCCACTTTGGGATCGCCCCCAGCGATCAGGATCGTGGGGGTGGGGACGGCCATTAAGCCTACCCAGGCGGCATCGTAGTTGGTGGCTTTGCTGTCGTTGATGAATTGGATGCTTTGATGGGTGCAGATATATTCTAAACGGTGGGGTACGCCGGGAAATTGAGTTACGGCATGGGCGATCGCCTCTCCCCCCACCCCTGCTAATCGGGCCGCACCAATGGCCAGCAACAAATTCTGCTGATTGTGATCCCCCAACATTTTTAAATTCCCTAGGGGCATGATCCGTTCCCCAAAGGCGATCGCCTCTCCATTTTCCACATAAATGCCCCGCTCAGGAGGACAGGGTAAGGCATCACTGCCCCGAACAGAAGTCCAATAGGCATCGGGCCAATCGGCGGCACGACTGCGTAAATAGGGATCATCACTATTGAAAATTTGCTGCTGGCTGCGGTGGAGGAGGCTGGCTTTAATTTGGTAGTAGTTTTCGAGGGTGTAGTGGCGGGCTAAATGGTCGGGGGTGAAGGTTGTCCAGATGCCAATGTGGGGGGCGAGGGTGGCGGAGGCTTCAATTTGATAGCTACTGACTTCAGCAATCACCCAATCCGGCGCGGTGGGGTTGAGGGCTAATTCACAGGCGGCATTGCCGATATTGCCGCAGGCGGGGGCATTGTGGCCAGCGGTTTGGAAGATGGCGGCGGTGAGGGCGGTGGTGGTGGTTTTGCCGTTAGTGCCGGTAATACCGACCCAAGGACTATTCTGGAGTCGTTGCCAAGCCAGTTCCATCTCACCCATGATCACAACGCCCGCTGCACGGGCAGCCATGAGGAGGGGACTATCCCAAGGTACGCCGGGGCTGACAATGATTAAATCCGGGTGGCCTTGGCTGAGATCAAGTTCTGCCCCCAGTTGGACGGGGATATTGGCGGCGAGGAGTTGGGCTTGGAGGGGGTGGAGGGCGGGGTTGGTGCTGCGATCGCTCACCTCTACGGCATACCCCTGTGCTTTTAATACCCGTGCCGCTGCTACCCCAGAACGGCCCAGTCCGATAATATGTGCTTTTTTCATCCCACTACCTCAATTTCTGGTGTCCCTTCCCCATCCACCCAAGCCAAGCGACGGATGCTGCTGGCGCGGGCATAATCCCGGAGTTGGGCAGGCGATCGCCCCCCTAAATCCAACTCCACCCGGACTAAATGCTCCGATTGCCGCAACTGCTGGGCATAGGTGAAGGCCATGGCTTCCGCTGCGGGAGTTTTGGGAATCACGAGCCAATCATTGACGGGCATGGTTTGGGGCAGTTGGGGGGCGGCTAAGAGGGCGGCGTGGAGGTCTTCGAGGTTGAGGGCAAAGCCGATGCCTGCGCCCCCTTCCCCATTGGGATCGTAAAGGCCCAGCAGTTGATCATAACGCCCCCCCTTACCGACGACACGGGCATAATTTTGGCGAGAAGCGACCACTTCAAAGACAATACCCGTGTAGTAATCGATGGTTTCCAACAGGCTGAGATCGAGGATTAAGGGGAGTTCCTGGGGGGAACTGTGGCGCACCCGCTCGATTAAGGTTTTTAAATTTTCCACAGAGGCTTGGCCCGTGGCATCAAGGTCTAATTGGCTCACCCGTTGGAGGACATCCTCGGGCCGGCCCCGCAGGTTCAAGATCAGCAGGGCGCGATCGCGCAGTTCCGGCGTAAGGTCGAGGGCTTCAAGGCCAATGCGATCGAGATGGGCGATCGCCTCTCGCACCGCCCCCCGTTGTTCAGGGGGGAAAGGAGCCAGGAGCGATCGGGTCAATTCCGCCTGACCCAAGAGCAAATGCCAATCCTTTAACCCCAACGCTTGCAAACAATCCACCACCAACAGCAGAATTTCCGTATCTGCCAAACTGCCCCCGGTGTAGAGTAATTCCACCCCCATTTGGTAAAACTCCACCTGGCGGCCGTGGTGACTCTGGGCCGCCCGCCGAAAGACATTGGCATTGTAATAGAGCCGGAGGGGATGCTTATCCCCCGCCATCCGGGTGACAGCAGCACGGGCAATGGAAGCCGTAAGTTCCGGCCGCAGCCCTAGCCGTCCCTGGGCCGTTTCCCCCACCTCGATCACCGTATCCGGTTGAATGGCTCCCCCAGCGGTGAGAGTATCCAGCCATTCCAACGTTGAGGTAATAATGCGCTGATACCCCCAGCGCTGAAAAACAGCCTGTAAACGGTCAACAATCCAGCGTTTCTGCGACACCTCCAAGGGTAGAATGTCGCGGCTTCCGGCGGGGGGCTGGTGAATCATCATCAGGGGGGGTTAAAAGAGTTTATACAGAACAGTCCCAATCGGCGGGATCACACTACTTTTTTTTACCACCAAACAGCCCCCCAAACATACCACCCCCATCCGCCTTGGGATCGGATTTGCCTTTAGCTTTCTGCTTGGCATCTTCCGCCGCTTTGTGCTTGGCATTGGCCCCCCCACTGGAGTTGGAGCCAGCACTGTGGGCGGTGAGGGGCTGACCCAGTTTTTTCTCGATCACGGCCTTACATTGCAGGGCGATCGCCTCCTGGGGATTCGACTGGAGGGATTTGAGAATATGCACCTTGGCCATGCTGACCTGATTTTGCTTCAGGTAAGCCATCCCCAAAAGACCATGACAGGTACTATTCTTCGGATCTAGTTTTAGGCCATCCCGCAGTTCTAAAACCGCTTTGGCAAAATTATTTTTACCGATATATTCCTGGGCGCGGCGGACGTAGGTCAACACCGGCGAGGCTTCTTCTGGCGCTGCCGTGGGTTTGGCCGCTTGGCTGGATGTGGATGGGGCTACCGTGGGGGCTGGTTTCGCCGTCGGGGGGGTCTGCCGTAGCCCTTGGCCCGCTTTGAGCATCAAATAAACTAGGTTTAACTCGCTCAATTCGCCAATATTTTGCTCGCAAGCAGCAATGGATTTGTATTGGTTTTCTGTCAGAGCCTTGAGGGCTTGGGCATAGGCGAGGTCAACATTGCCCCCAGCCTTGAGGAGATTTTTCGCCATCTCGCTATGGAGGTTGGGCGTATTGCCTTCGCTGGCTAATCGTTTACCCGTTTGTTCCAGAACAATTTGATGCTCGTGGTGGGTTTTGCCCTTGAGGGTTTCGTAGGCGGGGTTAATCAATTTGGAAAGCAGTTCGCTGGCCTGTTGCCGCTCTGCATCACTGTTGACTTTCACCGTATCAGGATGGAGGAGCCGTGCCAGTTTAAGATACCGTTTACGCACGGTATTGGCATCCGCTGTGACAGGTATGCCCAGCACAGCATGGTGATCCGTCAAATCATATTTAAAGAGTCCATACTTAATGGTTAGGGACATAGTGCTTCACCGAAAACATCACTCATAATCTCTTAGTATCCTCTAGATTCCCCTGGATGAGGGCATTCTGCGACGGAGCTTAATGTTATTAATCATCAAGGCGATAACTGGGCCATTTGAGTGGCATCACTCCAAACGGCAATGGGGGGGGTTTGGGCGAGGGCCTGGCTCAGGGAGTGGTGGATCGCGCCGTTGGTGGCTAAAAGGCGACCTGATTCAATGTTAAAGGGGGTTTGATCGTAGGCAGTGACTCGGCCCCCCGCTTCCTGGACTAAGACAACCCCAGCGGCTAAATCCCAGGGTTTTAGGCCCCGCTCCCAATAGCCATCGAGGCGACCGCAAGCCACTAAGGCGAGATCGAGGGCGGCGGATCCCCCTCGGCGTACCCCTTGGGTGAGGTGGGTGAGGTAGCAGAATTCGGCGTAGTTATTGTCGGTGGTGGTGTGGCGATCGTAGGCGAAGCCGGTGACGAGGAGACTATTGCGCAGTTGGGCTGTGGTGGAAACTTGGATCGGTTGGCGGTTGCAGGTGGCTCCTAGGCCTTGGGCAGCACGGTAGAGGCGATCGCCCCCCGGATCATAAATCACCCCTAACACCGGCTCCCCCCCAATGAGCAGGCCAATGGAAACGGCGGAGGCGGGGTAACAGTGGGCGTAATTCGTCGTGCCATCGAGGGGATCAATCACCCAATGGTAGCGATCGCTCTTCCCCTGTTGAAACCCCGATTCTTCCGCCAAAATCGTATGATCCGGCAGGTGGCGGGCGAGGGTAGCCAGGATCACCGCTTCCGATTGTTTATCGGCTTCGGTGACTAAATCTCCAGGGCGGCCCTTTTCTTCAATGGTTTCTAGTTTGCCCCAATGGGCTTTGAGAATCGCACCAGCAGCTAAGGCCGCTTCAGTGGCAATATCGAGGAACGTTTGCAGCGGTTCGGCTTGGGCCATGGGTGAGGAAAGATTGCAACAACAAAAATGAACGGCGCGTTAACGGCGAAATTCTGCCGGAGTTTGGCGCAGGGGCTGATCCGGTTGCCAAATGCCCACACCTTTTATTCTTGCATAGTCTTGGGCATGGCTCAATCGCTGCTGAATCGGCGAGGGGCTATCACTCCCCTGAGCCAACACATAGCCCTCTGCCACCAACCACCGATTCATCCACAAATCCCCCTGCCACAGATGCCCCCAATAGCGATCGTATTGATCCGGTTCGGGGCGATCTAGGGCGAGGGTAACGGTGGGGCTTTGTTTCAATTGATTTTCGAGAGCGGTTTGAGCCGCTTCCCCCCAAGGAGCCTGTTCTAGATCCGGGGCATTAATCCCACTGAGGCGTAGGGTAATGGGAGCTTG
Source organism: Spirulina sp. CCNP1310 (assembly GCF_034932185.1). Classification (NCBI taxonomy): domain Bacteria; kingdom Bacillati; phylum Cyanobacteriota; class Cyanophyceae; order Spirulinales; family Spirulinaceae; genus Spirulina; species Spirulina sp. CCNP1310. Next base: position 28,758 of record NZ_JAYGHW010000042.1, read on the forward strand.
GGGATCGTAGGGAAAGCCCCGCAACACAACAACTTGACCACTAATTACTCGGTCAATGGTCACGGTTAATCCTGGGGGGGGTGGGGGTTCCGGTTGGCAACTGCTGAGGAGGAGGAGGGCGAAAATCCATAAAATTTTGCTGATCTGGACAAACACCCTAAACACCCTAGGGGAATCAACAGGGCAGGAACGTTTAGGCATCACAGCCATAAACCCTTATCGCGTTAATCGTCATCCAGGGGGAGACCGATGCGCACCGGCCCCTTGCCAAAATAGCGACCAAATTGCAGTTCATAGACCTCATCTTCATCCTGAGTCTCCACCACCAGATCGGAGCGGGCATAGCTCACACAGAGGAGGGCATAGCCCTGGGCTTGGAGGTCGGGGGAAAGGCCCATCGCTTCCGGTTGCACTAAATCCCCCTGTTTGACGCGGACGGCGCAGGCAGTACAGGCCCCATTCCGGCAGGAGAAGGGAAGGATATACCCCTCAGCTTCGAGGCTGTGGAGAATATATTGATCATCAGGGACTTGGGCGGTGAAGGTTTGGCCCCGTTGGCGATCGTGGACTTGGATGGCGTAGTAATTGGGCATAGTTCCCCCGGCAACAGCCCCCCTATTGTACAAAAATTGGTGGAAATGTTGATCCCTGTTTTGACGATGTGCTCTTATGCTGCTACAATGGAAAACTGCAACGCACCTGGAGAGGTGGCCGAGTGGTCGAAGGCGCAGCACTGGAAATGCTGTAATGGGGTAACTCATTCGAGGGTTCGAATCCCTCCCTCTCCGTACCTACCGTTTATATACGTCTTAGTCCCTCCCTCCGCCGCAGTCGGCATGATCCCCCCGGCTACGCCGACCCCCTTGAAAAGGGGGTTTTTGGTTTAAACGGGTTTTTTGATTTTGGGACAAGGGTTTGGGGGCGAAAAATTTTTCGCCCCTACGGGGGGAGAGATTGGATTATATTGGCTTAGAGTTTGACTAGGCAAATGGTGATGAAAGCGTTGGTAACGGGGGCAAATGGCTTTACGGGTTCCCATTTGGTGCGGGCCTTGGTGGCCCGGGGTTTTGATGTGGTGGGATTGGTGCGGCGGACGAGTAATTGCGATCGCCTCGCTGACCTCCCCCTCACCTTCGCCTATGGGGATATCACCGATCGCCCCAGCCTTGATCCGGCCATGGCGGGGATAGATTGGCTGTTTCATACGGCGGCGGATGTGGATTTGGGGATTGTGGATGGCGATCGCATGGCCCGGGTCAATATTGAAGGGACACGCAACGTTCTCGCCGCAGCCCAAGCGGCTAACATCCAAAAAATGGTCTATTGCAGCACCATCGGCATCTATGGCGATACCCAAGGGGAAACCATTAACGAAACATTCCAACGCCGCCAACAGGGGTTTTCCTCCGCCTACGATCGCACCAAATATGAAGCTCAAGCATTAGTCAATCAAGCCGCAGCGGCAGGTTTTCCCGTTGTTAGTGTGATGCCGTCGGGGATTTTTGGCGTGGATGACCCCCATTTTGGCCCCGTGATTCAGTTATTTTTAAAGGGTAAACTGCCCTTTTGGGTGGGGGGCGATCGCATTACCGGCATTGTTCATGTGGATGATCTCGTTGAAGCGATGATTCTCGCCGCCGAAAAAAGCCAACCCGGTGAGCATTACATCATCTCCACCGCCGACCTTCCCACCCGCGAAATGTTCGCCTACCTAGGGCAAAAAGCCGGGATTCCCACCCCCAAGGAAGCTCCCAAACCCCTCGTTTACGCCCTCACCGCCCTCCTCGATCCCCTAGGGCATCTCTTCAACTGGAACCCCCCCTTGAGCCGCGAACGCCTCCACTACGTCTATGAACGCTGTGTGCGCGTCACGGGCCAAAAAGCCAAGGATCAACTGGGGTGGAATCCCCGCCCCCTCACCGCCATCTTTGATGAATTTCTCCCCTGAATCCATGCTTGATCTTGCCGGGTTAATGGCCCGCTACGGCCTTACCCGCCGTTCTCAACTCGATGAACGCCTTGAGGCGGTGGGGGAAACGCTCCACTACGATCCCCAAGTGGGCGACTATGCCGACGTTCCCCTAGTGCAACACCTGGATGATCTGGATCGTTGGTTAAGGCAAGGGAAAAGCTTGGGGGACTATACCGCCATGGGCAAAGTGCGGATCATTAGTTCTGTGGGGGAAGAAATGCGAGGCGGGGCGATCAATGTGGCTCCCGTTGCCGATCTGGTGAAAGAGCCAGAAAATCCGCTCACGCCCGTGGTGATCACGTTATCCGAAGCTTTAGCCGCCCAAACCCCCACCCCTGTTTCACCCCTGCAAGTGTGGCGAGAATTAGAAGAAGCCTGTAGTTGCGGTTGGATTCTCTCCACCTCCCAAATTCGCACCCTCACCGGCATTACACCCTATGGGGATGTTTATGAGTATGGTGCATTTCGTTTTAAGCGCAATGGCAAGATTGGCCGTGAGGCCGCTTGGGAAGTGTGGAAAAGTTCTTGAATGCCCTCACGCCTAGGGGGATCGAGAATTTTGGGCAAATTTTTGCCAAAAGACGACCTTTTTTGTAATGTTTCGTTACAAATATGACATAATGGGGCCATGGCAGTTGGTTCTGTTCTTGCCCAGATCAGCCTCAACGCCCCCCTGTTTAGCATTAGGAACATAAAAAATGCCCTATACCCAAGAAGAAGGCGGCCGGATCAACAACTTTGCCGTTGAGCCGAAAATGTATACTACTGAGCCTCCCACCACGACAGAAAAGCGCAATTACATTATCGCTGGGGTGGTTGCCCTCGCTTTTGTGACAGGGGTGGTGTTTGTGGCGTTCTCGGTGTCTTAGATTTCCTTGCTCTTGATCAACAAAGGGGGAGATGATTGCTCATTTCCCCCTTTATGGTTTTCTATTTTCAGCTTAGGGATCAGACTAAAGTCCGCACGACAGGCAACGGAGTTGAGGAGCCTAATATTGAGTGGTGGGAATATCCACCACTGGCCGGTCAATGGAAATGCTCAAATCTTTAACCATGGCCTCAGGGGCAAGGGGAATATCCACCACCGGCTGACTAACGGCAATCAGGAGACTGGTCGCGTCGGGTTCTGCTTCTGGGGTTTGGGCAAAGCGGGGAGCAAGGGGGGATTGGGGAGCGAGGAATGAGAGCGCACCAACCACCGTTGCGGCGATCGCCCCCCCACCCCAAGCCACCCAGCGGAAACGGCTATGGCGTTGCGCTTCATCGGCAAATACACCCGCTAACAGGTCATCAGCGGAGGTTTCCATCACGGGAATGGGGAGGGTTTGCAACCCGTAGCGCAGTTGCGTGAGGCGTTGGTGCAACTGTTGCATGGCGGGATCATGATCTAGCCAGTCCTGTACCTGCTGCCGCTCTGAGGGGCTAACTTCACCATCAAGGTAGGCACTGAGGAGTTCAAAGCGATCGCGTTGGTAAATGTCCATGGGTGAATCTAGATCCGATAAGTCAGAGAAATAGGTTTGATCCCCAAAGGAATCATCGAGATGGTGTGCGTGAGACTGATTGTGATTGAGTGTCATGATTCACCCCCTAGCGGCTTGACAAATCCCCAAAGTTGACTATTTTTTAAGTTTACATTCTAGCCCCTTTGATGAGCGATCGCTAGATCCTCCCGTCACAATCCGCGACGGAATTACTCATGGGTCAAATAGGGCGTTAACTCCTCTTGGAGTTTGAGACGGGCGCGGGCAATGCGAGACTTGACGGTTCCGAGGGAAACCCCCGTCATTTCGGCAATTTCCTCATAGGCTAGCCCTTGAATTTCCCGCAGGACAATCGTCGTGCGGAAGGCCTCGGGGAGATCGGCGATCGCCAACTGAAGCTTTTCATAAAACTCCCGCGTGGCCAACTGATCATCGGGGCGGGGCGCATCACAGGCGATTTCCCAGGTCATTTCCCCGTCATCCATGCGCCGAGGCGCATCGAGGGAGAGGGGAGGAGCATTCCGTTTCCGTTTCCGCAGTTCATCGTAAAACAGGTTGGTAGCAATGCGACCTAACCAGCCTTTGAACTTACTGGGTTCTTTCAAGCGGTTGATATTGCGATAGACCCGAATCCAAACCTCTTGCACCAAATCGGCACGATCTTGCCAATCGGGGGCGAGGTGGTAAAGGATTCGTTCCACATGGGGCTGATAACGACGCAGCAGTTCAGAGAATGCAGCGCGGTCCGGTTTAGCACCCTGTTGGCAACGCAAGATCAGGTCGTAGTTGGGTAATTTGTTAAACGACACCAAAGGCGAAGGTGAGTGAGCCTCAAGGGTTGACCAATGTGCAGAAACAGATTGACTCATGGGATCGTGCTGGAGAACGTTTTACCCTTCTTCCCGTTGGGACGCAGGGATTTCAGGAATGTTCCCCCCCCAACCCCCTAAGTTCAGCCAAACGACGGATCAACCCCAGCGGATGGATTACGGGAAATTAACTAGGATTGCTCGATTCATACTGGCGAGCATGGGATTGGAGCAAATGGTTCACCTGTCTAAGCACATCGCTACTCTTGAAGGCTTGGCGATCGGGATTGGGATCCGGCGCTTGTAAATTCCGGGAAATCGCCTCATTAATTTGCTCGCGAATTAAACCCTGTAACTCTTCTTTCGCTTTTTTGCGCTGATAGCTGGCCCCCTCTTCCGTCGTGGCATAGAGGGGAGGAAGACGATTGAGGGCATAGGCGGCGATATCCCCCACATCCAAGGGGGGATCAATGCTGGCATCTAGTTCCGCCACCCGGCCAATGGATTCACTTAACACCAGTTCCTCCATGACGTTAATAAATTGCTTGCGGGGAACGGCTACCACTTCCCCGGTGAGTAACGCCCCCATCAGACGATCCAACGCCATATATTCTTCAATGGACAATTCCGAAGCGGTATCACAAATCCGCCCCACCTCCGCCTCCATCGTGGGGGTCAGGTAGCCATCAGAAAGGGCTTGTTCAACAATTCGCTCTATGCTCATAACGTTACTTTATCGCTGTTGGGGCCGACGCAAGGGGGAGGTTTTCCTTCCTATCTTGCCGTAAAAACGGGACAAAGGGAAAGATTTTCCGTTCTCTAGAGGAGAATTCAGGGCGATTAATCCACGCCATCGTACCGCCAAGGGACAGGATCAATGGAGATGCCATTGACATATAAACCCCAATGGAGATGGGGGCCGGTGGATGCGCCGGTATTGCCCACCGTGCCAATGCGTTGCCCAGCTTGGACAAATTCCCCTTCGCGGACGGTGATCGTGTGGAGGTGGAGCATGATGCTTAATACCCCTTGGCCGTGGTCTATGCCGACGGTGTTGCCATGGATCCGGAAACCATTGGCTTCGCGATCCACCAGGCGGATATAGCCCGCAGCGGGGGCGACAACGGGTGTACCAGTCCCGGCGGCATAGTCTACGCCGCGATGATAGTAATCCTGGGCAAAGACCCCGTTATAGTACCGCCGGATGCCGTAGGTGGTGGAAACCCGGCCATTGGTGGGGCGGAGGAAGGGGCCGCGCCAATGTTTTTCGGGGGAGACGATCGCCTTAAAGGCAGCGACGCGCTCCAATTCGTAGGGGGTTGCGCCATTACCGCCGCCCCGGACGGTGATCCGTTGGGTGGGAAAGCTGCGGCTTTCAAGGGTAATAGGCAGGGTTTTGGTTTCGCCATCCCCTTGGACTTGGAGGTTCATTGTACCGGGGCGATCCAGGGGGGAGGTGGGGAGGAAGGCCCGGTAACGGCCGGGTTGGAGGGGAAAGGCGGGGAGGGTCGTGCCGTTGTGGGTGATGGTGGGGGCTTGGCTGGGGTTATTGACCTGGACGTTAATCGCAACCGTTTCCCCCAGTTTGGGACGGTTAGGATTGATTTGGACTTCGAGGGCGATCGCCGGGGCAATGGCCGTGAGTACCGTAACACAGGCAGTGGCGAGGGTAAATAGGGGAAAGGTGCGATTCAAAAGCATTTTAGATCATTCAAACAGGGCAGAGGGTTAGGCCGTGACCGCTTTGTGATAGGCGATCGCCTGCCGCCAGGCGACGATCTGTTGGCCACTGGCATCAGTGAGGCAAAGACAATGGGGATCTTGCCATAGTAGTGTTCCTACTAAAATATCCCCCGTCAGGAGTTTAATTTCCACCCCCTGTTTATCGGCAACCCATTGTTGGATTTGGCGCACACTGGGGAATCCAGTTTCAAATTCAGCCATAATGAAATACGCTCAATTGATTAAGAACGGCGAACCCCGCCACTGTTGGATTTAACGTCTGCAAGGATTCCCATGCCCATCGAGTTTAGCAAGTATCACGGCCTTGGCAATGATTTTATTCTCATCGACCATCGTCACAGCCCAGATTTAACCTTGACCCCGGCGCAGGCGGTGGCACTGTGCGATCGCCATTTTGGCATTGGGGCCGATGGCGTGATCTTCGCCCTACCGGGTCAGGGGGGAACGGATTACACAATGCGGATCCTCAACTCCGATGGTTCGGAGCCGGAAATGTGCGGCAATGGCATCCGTTGCCTGGCGCGGTTTTTAGCCCAATTGGAGGGACTGCCCCCCGAAGCAGATCAAACCTATCAAATTCATACCCTCGCGGGGGTGATTGCCCCCCAACTCCAACCCGATGGTCAGGTAACAGTGGATATGGGCCTGCCCCGTTTACAGGCGGAGGACATTCCCACGACGTTAGTGGCAGCGGGGGAAAAGGCGATCGCCCAACCCCTCAGCGTCAAGGATCAAACCTGGGAAGTTACCTGTGTGAGCATGGGCAATCCCCATTGCATCACCTTCGTTGCCGATGTCGCCGCCATCTCCCTCGCCACCCTCGGCCCCCACTTTGAACACCATCCCGCCTTTCCCCAACGGATCAATACAGAATTTATTGAAGTGGTGGCACAGGATTATCTCAAAATGCGCGTCTGGGAAAGGGGGGCGGGGATCACCCTCGCCTGTGGGACGGGAGCCTGTGCTGCTGTGGTGGCAGGGGTGTTAAATGGAAAATGCGATCGCACCACCACCGTTGAACTCCCCGGCGGCAACCTCGTCATCGATTGGAACCCCAACAATCAGCGGATCTACATGACCGGCCCCGCCCAAAACGTGTTTACGGGAACCTTCAACCTTTAAAATAGCTGCAAATCTCGTCGTCCACCACAAAAACTGCTAACCGATTCACTAACGGACACCAAACATTATGAGCGGTGGGATCTATCTTATTCAAGGCGACAATCAACTGGTTGCCATGGCTGAAAAACCCTACGATTCGGAAGCCCTGCTCCAAGAACTCTTGGAAAAATACCCCAATTTATTGGGGATTGACCACCATGATCAACGGTTTAACCAATGGTTGCTAATTAAACGCACCGGCACAATTCCCACCGATGACATGGGCATGGAGCGCTGGTCATTGAACCATCTTTTCCTTGATCACCAAGCCATTCCCACCCTCGTCGAGGTACAGCATGAGGGGGAATATCGCCCCCGGCGGGAAATCATCGGCCAAATGCTCGACTATGCCGCCAATGCCGTGCTCTATTGGCCCGTAGAATCAATTTTGGATCAGTTTGAAATCAACTGTCGTCGCCAGAACCGTGATCCAGAACAGGTTTTTGAGGATTTCCTTGGGGAAAATGCCGACGAAGAGCAGTTTTGGCAGCAGGTGAAAACCAATCTCCAAGCGGGGAAAATTCGCTTAATTTTTGTGGCGGATCACATTCCGGCGGCGATGCAGCGGGTGATTGAATTCCTCAATAAGCAGATGGATCCGGCGGAAGTGTTGGCGGTGGAAATTAAACAATACGTCAGTTTGGAAAATGGCTTAAAAACCCTCGTTTCCAATGTGATTGGCCAAACCGCCGAAGCTCAACAGAAAAAATCCAGCACTGCCCGGGAGCGGCGACAGTGGGATAAAACCTCCTTTCTGTTGGAGTATGCGGCCCGCTATGGCGAGGATGAAATGGTGCTGGTGCGGGAGTTGTATGACTGGATTGAATCCCATCCCAATGATCTCTATCTCCAATGGGGGACGGGGGATGTGTATGGCGGTTTTACGGCGCGGTTAAAATTTCCTTCCCCCTTGGTGGAATTGTTTGCGGTGGGGATTAATGGCACGTTGCAAATTGCTTCGGAGGGCTATGCGGCTAGCCCACCCTTTAATGAAGAGGAGGGTTGGTATGAACTGCGCAATCGCTTGAGTGGCATTGGTTTGGCCCTACCGACGAACCCCTTAGAGCGGCGTTTACCGAATTTTCAGCTTTCGACGTTGCCCGATGATAATGCCCTGGAGCCGGTGTTAGAGCGGTTTGATTGGGTGTTGCAGCAATTGCGGAAAGCAGCGGGGGTTTAATGGCCTGTTAACTTGGCTCTTTTAGAATGGGACTATTGCCTCCATGGATAGCCGGTCATGATTCAGCGATCGCCCTCATCTCAAATGCAAAAATTTTGGCGATCGCCCGCCATGCAGGCGGTGCTGGTCTGCCTTTTCCCCTTTTTGCTGGCCCTGTTTTTAGCCCTCTTGATTGATCGTCCCCCAATGCCCTCTGCGATTAACCCTGAGCAACTGCTCACCGACCCCTTTTTACAACTCCCCACCCAGGACTCGGTGCGGGTGGTGTGGTTTACGGAGTTTGCCGGCACCGAGCATCAGGTGTGGTATGGCGATCGCCTCCAACACCACCAAAAGGCTACCAGCCGCCCCCTCACCCGCCTCCGGGAAGATGCCAAATCCCCCATTGCCAACCCCCCCGCTACCCCCACATTTCGGACGGTGTGGCGACATGAAGCCCTGATTCCCGGTTTAACGCCGGATCAACGGGTTCCTTATCAGGTGCGGAGCCTGCGGGAAACTGGGGAATGGATCCAGAGCGATCGCTTTTCCCTCTCCCCCGCCCCTAGTCCTGGCCGGGGCTTAAAAATTTTACTCACTTCCGATCATCAACTAATGCCGATGACAGCGGCGAACCTGGAAAAAGTGGTGGAAACCCTGGGGGCTGTTGATGGTGTGTTTCTCGCGGGGGATTTGGTGAATATCCCCGATCGCGGCTCAGAATGGTTTGATAGTGCCAAGGGCAACGCCTTTTTTCCCTGTTTACAGGGGCGGGCGGGGTTTGCGATCGCCCAAGCCGCTGGTGGGGAAAAAGTCTATCGCGGTGGCCAAATTATTCAAAACGCCCCCCTCTTCCCCGCCCTGGGCAATCATGAAGTCATGGGCCGGTTTAGTCAGACCCTCACCCTTTCCGACCAATTCAGCGACCCCTATCCCCGGCCCCAGGCGGCGGAATTTTTCCCCGTACCGGGGGGCGATCGTACCCTTGATCCCGGCCTCCAAGCCGCTTGGCTCAAGGCCCACAGCTTCAACAGCGACACCTACGAAGAAATCTTTACCTTGCCCCAAAATAGTCCCGGCGGGAAACGCTACTACGCCGTCAGTTTTGGGGATATTCGCCTGATCAGCCTTTACGTCACCAATATTTGGCGCGTCCCCACCGTGGAGGATGGACGGGTGAGTCGTTACCGCGAACCCCAAGCCACCGCCGCTGATCCCAGTCAGTGGAGCTACGGCCAACATATTTTTGAACCCATCACCCCCGGTACTGCTCAATACGAATGGCTCAAGGCAGAACTGGCCAGCCCTGAATTTCAGCAGGCCAAATATAAAATCGTCATGTTCCACCATCCCGCCCATACCCTCGGGGGCAATATTGTCCCCGCCTACACCGACCCTCAGGCGGTCATTGAGCGGGATGGCACAGGGGCGATTACCGCTGTCCGCTACGAATACCCCCTCGATCAGGACTACATCCACAAATACCTCGAACCCCTCTGGGAGCAAGCAGGAGTGCAACTGGTGTATTACGGTCATTCCCATTTGTGGAATCGTTTTCGCAATACAGCGGGGGTCAATTTCCTCGAATCCTCCAATGTGGGCAATACCTACGGGGCCTATTGGAACGGCACAGAACCCCGCTTTGTCCCCCCTGGTTATCAGGAAACCTACGTCCCCCTGGGTGATCCCTATGGTTTGGAGCCGATCATGCCCACCCTCGCGCCTCTGGTGGATGAACAAAGTAACCAACCCCTGCCCTATATTGCCAGTAACAGTCTGACGGTCTTTAGCATTTTGGATACAGCGACGGGGAACGTCACCAGCTATCGTTTTGATACCACCATGGGTGAGAGTGAGGCGATCGCCTTTGATCAATTCTCCCTCCTTCCCTAACAACCCTCAACATCCCCCGTGGATCACCCCCTACCACTAGATTACAAAAGATGACAATTGAGGCATTTTTAGCCTTTTATTAAAAACATGGCAGGAATAGTACAGGGATGAATCACGATAATGTTATGGTGAGGGGTCTCTCTTTTTCATAAGAGTCGCAAGGATTAATGGTGATGGCATTTAAACAACACGATGATTCTAGCCATTCATTCCATCGGCTTGTTCCAGACCAGCGAGATTTACGGGATGCCCATGCCCTCGGCTTTAGTCGGGGTAGTATTTTTGGTGTGTTGCGGATTTTGCTCTTTATCATTCTGGATGCGGGAATGGTTATTTTAGCCTGGATAGCCGCCAAACGCATTCCAGCGATGATTCCGGGGTTACAAGTGGTGGATGGCTTTTACCTCCTGCCTCACTCCGAGCAGCACCCTGGATTTCTACTCCCGATTATCGTGATCAATACTGGCGTGTTAGTGGCAGCAAATCTCTATGGCCCTCGGTTTCAGCGGCGCAGTTATTTCAGCCTGATCACGAAATTGAGTTTGGCCCAAGCCATCTTAGTGATGATCACATTTTTGTATCAACCAGGGCTGAACTTTTCCCGTTCCACATTTATTTTGGGCTGGCTATTCACAATCCTATTTGTGCTCTTGGCCCGTCTGGGGGCAGAAGGGTTAATCACGCTGTTACGAGAAGAAGGGGCCGTTCGGCGCAAAATCATGCTGGTGGGCCATGGGCAAGATATGGAGCGGGCCCGCCTGTTAATAGAATTAATTAATAAAAAAGAATTCGATATTGTGGCCATGGTGTCCTTAGAAGCACTTGCTGATATGGAGCATTGGCAATCCCGATTAGATGAGGTTTATTTTCAGGGAGCCGGAGAAGTTTTTGTCTGTTCCTGGCAATCGATCAATCATCCCATGGAGTTTTATTGGAGTATTAAATCTTCTGGGCTAAATTTGCGCATTTTGCCCATTGATCTGGAAATTCCTGCCCAACGGCCGCAAATTGAAATGATTGGTGGTATGCCCAGTATTGTTTTTGTGCCGCCGACGTTGGTAGGCAGTGATTTTCTGCTGAAACGCTCCTTTGATGTGGTGATGTCGGCGTTGATTTTAATTTTGGCCAGTCCCCTCTATGTGGCGATCGCCCTCTTGATCCGCTTTGATTCCCCAGGGAAAATTTTCTATAAACAGCAACGGGCGGGCCTGCGGGGCAAAACCATCCAAGTTTGGAAATTTCGCACCATGGTAGAAAATGCCGATCAACTCCAAGCCCTACTAGAAGCCCACAATCAAACCGATGGGGTCTTATTTAAAATGAAAGATGATCCCCGCATTACCAAAGTGGGAAAATTTCTCCGCCGCTACAGTTTAGATGAAATTCCCCAAGTGATTAATGTCCTGTTTGGTACGATGAGTTTAGTGGGGCCGCGGCCCCTGCCCCTGCGGGATGTGGAGCGGTTTCAAGATCATCATCATTTGCGCCACAATGTCATGCCTGGCATTACCGGCCTTTGGCAGGTTTCCGGTCGCTCCGATATTACCGATTTTGATGAGGCATTTAAGTTAGATATTGCCTATATTCAAAACTGGTCCTTAGGGCTAGATTTTCAGATTTTATTGCGGACGATTAAAGTGGTGTTGGGGAAAGAAGGAGCCTATTAAGGGAGAAGGCAACTGTGGAGGGTTTTGAGGAGATCATGGGTGTGGATCGGTTTATCTAAAAAGGCGGCAAAGCCTTGGCGTTTGGCATTTTGGGCCGCTTCGCTGGCATTGAGGCCACTCATGGCGATCGCCTTCACCGCTGGATTAATTTGTTGCAGCAGGGGCAGCGTTGCCCCCCCATCCATAATCGGCATCATTAAATCCACAATCACCGCCGCAACTTCTTCCTTTTGCTCCGCATAGCGGGCAATGGCATCTAAACCATGGCTAGCAGTAATCACCCGGTATTGATAGGTCTCTAACATTGTTTTAATCACCTCCCGAATCGCCACCTCATCATCCACCACTAAAATTAACTCCCCTGCTCCAGAACAATGCTCCATCTCATCCGTGGGCAGAATTAAGGCAACGGTGGTGGCGGGTAAATAAATATGGAATTGGCTGCCGCCATGGATTTGACTTTGCACATCAATAAATCCCCCATGGCTTTTGACAATCCCTAACACGGCGGATAGGCCTAATCCTGTCCCCTTGCCAATTTCCTTAGTGGTGAAAAAGGGGTCAAAAATGCGCGGCAACAGGGCCGGCGCGATGCCCATGCCGGTATCGCTGATCGTGATTTCCACATGGGGGCCGGCGATCGCCTCTAAATGGTGTCGCGCTAAAACCTCATCCACCATCACATTCGCCGCCGTAATACTGAGGCTACCGCCGTGGGGCATGGCATCACGGGCATTAACACAGAGATTCATCAACACCTGATGCAATTGGGTGACATCCCCATGCACCATCCACAAATCCGGGTCTACTTCTACAAAAATATCAATGGATTTAGGCAGCGTTTGGCGAATAATATGGCGAATTTCCGTAATTAGGTGATTAACCTGTAAACAGACACGTTTCCCCTCAATCCCCCGCGCAAAGGAAAGGATTTGCTTAATTAAATCACTCCCTCGCCGCGCACTGGTTTCCAGGATGGTCAACAGGTTGCGGGTCTGTTCATTGAGGTCGGGAAACTTGAGGGGCAGCAATTGGGCAACGGAGAGAACGGGGGTGAGGATATTGTTAAGGTCGTGGGCAATGCCGCTGGCGAGGGTTCCTAAACTTTCGAGCCGCTGGGCCCGCAAAAATTGCGCCTCCAATTGCTTTTTCTCGGTGATATCCATATGCAGGCCGATCATCCGTTGGGGTTGCCCCTGCTCTGCTTTGAAAACCGTGCTGGTGATGGCAATCCAATGGAGTTGGCCATCGGGCCAAATAATCCGAAATTCCAAATTTAACCCTTGGCCATGGGTTAAGACCTCCTCAATGGCCCGCTCGACTTTGCTCCGGTCTTCGGGATAAATACGCTCTAACCAAGGGAAAGGGCGATCGCTAAAACTCCCCGGTGCTAATCCATAGAGGGCCTCTAACTCCGCCGTCCATAACACCCGATATCCCGGCAAAAGCCATTCAAAAGTACCAATCTTGCCCACCTGTTGCGCGAGGGCAAGGCGGTCTTGAATTTGTTGCCGCCAGGCAATTTCCTGACGGAGGGATTCATTGGCCGCCTTTAATTCCGCCGTGCGTTGTTGCACCCGCAACTCTAGGGTTTCATTGGCAATGCGCAGCGCTTCGGCGCTTTGCTTGCGCTCAATGGCATAGCGCAACGCCCGCACCAAAATTTCTGGGTTAATTTGGCGCTTAATCAGATAATCCTGCGCCCCATGGCGCACCGCCCGCACCGCCAATTCATCATCATTGGTATTGGTGAGGACGACAATGGGCAAATGGGGAGCCACTCCGGTGAGGCTATCGAGGGAAGCCAAACCATAGCTATCCGGGAGGGTCAGATCCAATAAAATAACGGCAAAATCTTCATTAGCCAAACGGGCCATGGCCGCCTGTAACCGCTGCACATGAACCAAATGGCTCTTTGTTAAAGCACTGCCCTTGAGCACTTCCTGTAAAAGTCTGGCATCGGCCAAACTATCCTCAATCAAAAGGATTGCCAATTGATCGGTGCTTAGGACTGACGGGGGGGTAGGGTGACAGTTTCTAACCAAAATGCCTCAATGCCCCGGACAATTTTGAACAATTCGCTCAAATTCCGGGATTTGGAAATGTAGCAGTTGACATGTAGATCATAACTTTTAATGATGTCATCATCATTGCGAGATGTGGTTAAAACCACGACGGGAATCCGTTTAAGTCGCGGATCGGCTTTGATTTCCGCCAAAACTTCCCGGCCATCCTTGCGGGGGAGGTTGAGATCCAACAGGATCAGATCCGGTAAGACCGCCGGTTGATCCCCTTCGCCCCGCAGGCAGGCCATGGCTTCCACCCCATCACGGGCGATCGCCACTTCATAATCGACAGCACTCCCCTTGAGAGCCTCTTGAATGAGGCGAATATCGCCCCAATTGTCCTCAACTAAAAAGATAATTTTGCGCTTTACGTCGGTTAACATGATGGCGATCGCGACCTCCCACTGGCAATGTGAAATAAAATGTAGCACCTTGCCCGAGTTCAGACTCTACCCAAATTCGGCCCCGGTGGCAATCAACAATTTTTTTGCAAATTGCCAAACCCATGCCAGAGCCATGATATTCATCACGGGTATGGAGACGTTGGAAAATTACAAAAATGCGATCGGCAAATTGGGGATCTAGGCCAATGCCATTATCTCGCACGGCAAACAGCCAATGATCATCGTGACGCTCCACGCCAATATGAATCTGGGGAGATACATCAGGGCGTTGAAACTTAATGCCATTGCCGATCAAGTTTTGGAACAGTTGCATCAGTTGTGTGGCATCGGCCACCACTGTGGGTAACTCATCCCAGGTGATTTCCGCTTGGGTTTCATGGATACGACTGCGCAAATTGCCCACCGCTCGGTTCACCGCCGTTTCTACTGCCGTTAACTCACAGTCAATCCCTTGGAGATCCACCTTAGAATAGGCCAACACATCATCAATCAAGGTTTGCATTAAGCTCACCCCATCGACAGCAAAATTAATAAACTCCTTGGCATCCTCATCTAAGGCATGGTCATAGCGCATTTCCAACAACTGCACATAGTTGGCCACTTGGTTCAAGGGTTCTTGAAGATCATGGGAAGCCACATAGGCAAACTTTTTCAACTCGGCATTAGAACGTTCTAAATCCTGGGCCAGGAGGGCTAAATCCTCCGCTTGTCGTAGGACAATATTGACAATTGCCTTACGCAATTCCAACGTTGAGCGAATTTCCACCTCTTGCCAAGGCAACGAGGTCAGTTGTACGGTTTCTTTCCAGAGGGCAAAGGACTGCCGGGGACAAAGCTTGATGTTACCGTCTTGATCTTCGAGATAATAAGCTTCACCGGGATTGCCCCCCCAATTCACCGTTTGCAACACTTCTGGCCGGAACCAGAGGAGAAAACTGTGTTTAGCAATGGGAATGGCCAATAAACCACTGGCTACGGCTTTAAACCGCTCCGCTTCAAAATACACCGAGGGTAAAGAATCGGTGACAAAAACTTCATCGGTGACGGTTTTCGTCAACCATTGCAGCAAATAGTTCAATTCTTGCTGATCGGGGGTTTTACCCAGGGTTGTCCAATGGCCGTTAAAGCAGATGGCGGCCCCGCTAGCATTGGCTAAATCTAACAGTGTGACCGGCCCAGTCACCAAACCTTGGATAAAATCATCGGCTTCGGACATCGCTTCAATGAGCGTTGTTTGTACCCGCGCCAACTTCATCCGGTAATGGTAATCTGCCTCTTCTTCACGGTTGGCAATTTCAGTGAAGACGACGCGACCGAGGAATTCGCAGGCTTTACGGAGTTCGTAGGGGACTTGTTTAGGGGTGCGGTGGTGGCAGGCGATTAACCCCCAAAGCCGCTGATCTTTAATCAAAGAAATAGTCAGAGATGCGCCCACCCCCATGTTTTGTAAATATTCCAAATGGCAGGGGAAGGGGCTGCGGAGGATCGAAAGGGTTAAATCCGTGGGTTGGTGCGATCGCGGATTAACATCGGGATACAGGCGCACTGGCTCGGCGGTGCTATCGGGGATCATCCGAATCCAGTTAGACAGGAAGAGATGACGAGCCGGGGCGGGAATATCCGACTCGGGGAAATGTAGGCCGAGGTAAGATTCTAGTTCAGAAACTTTCGCTTCAGCCAGAACTTCGCCGTGGTTATCCTGGTCAAAGCGGTAGAGCATGACCCGATCAAATTCGGTCATTTTTTGCACTTCCTGGACAATCACCTGACAAAAATCCTGAAGATTGGCGGTGGATTCAAGGCGGTGAATGGAGGCTTTGGCGAGATGGTAAAAACTTAAGAAGGGGATTTCTTCCTGAACAATGGCCGGTTCACATTCCATCACCAGTTGCTGATCCGCTGTGCGATGAAACACCGCATCAAACACTTGATAATCATCACCGTGACGACGTATCCAAATTTTACTGGGGTTAATGCTATCTAGGTTGGAGCCGTACAAGCCTGCTTTAATGCGATCCACTTGGAACGAATCGAGAATCACTTCTAAACTTTGGCCGAGGAGTTGCTCCGGGGCCATGCTGAGGAGCAACTGTGTATTTTGGCTCACTTGCAAAATCGTTAAGTCATCTTCCGCCAATACCAAAAGGATCCCATGGGGTTGGACTTGGGTGAGAGTATGAATAACCGGTTGCTTAAGCTGATTGAGATCGTAGTCTACGGTTGTAAAATTGAGGTTTCCCATAATCACCTGCTCCACACGGGATCGAGAATCATTGCGATCGCCCCCGTTTTGCTCATTTAGCCGAATTTGCCAAGATTGCAGCGAATTTCTAAGGGGTCTCTTCTTTGACGTTAATCGATTTTGTCGAAAAATGTCGCCAAAACAACATTAAATAAAGCCTCAATTTAAAGACTTTTGTGACGGAACGTCATGATTAATCACAGAAGAATACAAAACGTTAAAAGTCGCGATGGCTGCCAATCCTCTAAGGTGAGCTTTCTCGCTCCCCGGATTAAGATTTATTGCGGACAGCTTGCCCCCTTGGCCCAAGTCGGGGAAATCCATGGGCAGGGGAGAGGCGATCGCCCCCCATCACCCCCACAACATTCACCGTAATATTTCTTAATATTTCCCCTCCTCAGTGAATAATGGTAGTTCAGACTACAAAAAATCTGGAACTAGGGATCTACGATGATTGCTCTTAATCTTGCGGTTTCCCTGCCTACCTGCTCAGAAACTGCCGGAACCAACTTGTGAACGTGAGGTAACGAACGGAAATGGTACAACCTAACTTTGGGCGACGGAAATTCCTGCTCTACGGTACAGCCGCCCTAGGAACCAGCATTTTATTGAAAGCCTGTGGTGCTCCCCCCGAAGAAGGAGGCACCACAACTCCCGATGAGGGTGGCACAACATCCACCCCTAGCGGTGACGGAGACACGATTAAAGTCGGCATTCTCCATTCCCTCAGCGGCACAATGGCCATCAGTGAGACCACCGTCGTTGATGCTGAAAAGCTCGCCATTAAAGAAATCAACGCCGCTGGTGGTGTTTTAGGCAAGCAAATCGAAGCAATCATCGAAGATGGCGAATCCGATTGGCCCACCTTTGCGGAAAAAGCCGGCAAACTCATCGACCAAGACCAAGTTTCCGTCGTCTTTGGTTGCTGGACTTCCGCCAGCCGTAAAGCCGTCCTGGATGTGTTTGAGTCCAAAGACCATATGCTTTGGTATCCCGTCCAGTACGAAGGCCAAGAATGTTCTCAAAACGTCTTCTACACCGGAGCCGCCCCCAACCAGCAGATCGAGCCAGCGGTGGAATGGCTGCTGGAAAATAAAGGCAAGCAATTTTTCCTCGTCGGTTCGGACTATGTGTTCCCCCGTACCGCCAACACCGTCATTAAAGAGCAACTCAAAGCCCTCGGTGGCGAAACCGTTGGCGAAGACTACCTCCCCTTAGGCAATACGGAGGTTACACCGATCATCACCCGGATTCAGCAGGCCCTCCCCGATGGCGGCGTGATCTTCAACACGCTCAACGGCGATAGTAACGTCGCATTTTTCAAACAAATGCAGGGGGCAGGCCTTGGCCCCGATAAATACCCCGTCATGTCTGTGAGTGTGGCAGAAGAAGAAGTCCGGCAAATTGGCCCCGAATTCCTCAAGGGTCACTACGCCTCCTGGAACTATTTCCAAACCGTTGAAACCCCTGAAAATGAAAAATGGGTGGCGGATTTTAAAGCGGAATACGGCGACGATCGCGTCACCAACGACCCCATGGAAGCCGCCTACATCATGGTTTACCTTTGGAAGCAGGCCGTTGAAGAAGCGGGAAGCACCGATATTGAAGCCGTGCGAGCAGCAGCAGTGGGGCAAACCTTTGATGCTCCCGAAGGCAAAGTCACGATGAACGCCAATCATCACCTTTCCAAAACCGTGCGCATTGGTGAAATTCGTGAAGACGGGATGTTTGAAATCGTCTACGAAACCGATGGCCCCGTTGATCCTCAACCCTGGAACCAGTTTGTGCCGGATACCAAAGGGTATGGCTGCGACTGGACTGATCCCGCCAAGGGCGAACGTTACAAGGTGGAGGCATAACTAGAGGTTAACTCAACGGTCATCGCCCTGATGACCGTTGATTTGTCACTCTATTCAGGAAAACCCACTATGGCTGATTTTGCTCTGCAATTGTTCATTGGTGCGTTTAATGGCATCAGCATTGGTGCAGTTCTCTTGATCGCGGCCCTGGGCTTGGCGATCGTCTTTGGGTTAATGGGGGTGATTAATCTCGCCCATGGAGAACTGATGATGCTGGGGGCCTATGCCACCTTTTTTGTTCAAAATATTTTCAATAGCTGGGGCGACCCTTGGGCCCAGATGTATACGATCGCCGCCATTCCCGTCGCCTTTATCGTTGCGGCCTTGGTGGGGTTAATTCTTGAACGAGGGGTGATCCGCTTCCTCTACGGCCGGCCCTTGGAAACCCTCCTGGCCACCTGGGGGGTGAGTTTAATTCTGCGGCAATTTGTCCGTACCACCGTTAGCACTCGTAACGTCGATGTCACCGCGCCCGCCTGGTTACGAGGGGGGATCCAAATTCCCACGGGGGCCGTGCCGATTCAACTGCCCTATGCGCGGATTTTTATTATTATTCTGACGATTATTTGTGTGGTGGGGGTGTATTTCTTCCTCAACCGCTCTAGCTGGGGGCTGCGGATTCGCGCCGTCACCCAAAACCGGCCCATGAGTGCCTGCTTAGGGATTCCTACAGCCCAAGTAGATGCCCTCACCTTTGCCCTGGGTTCTGGTTTGGCAGGGGTAGCGGGTTGTGCGATTACGCTGTTGGGATCAGTGGGGCCGAATACGGGTCAAAACTATATCATTGATACGTTCATGGTGGTGGTTGTGGGCGGTGTGGGTAATCTGTTTGGGTCAATTATTTCCGCTATGGTGATTGGCATTGTCACCTACTTGATCGGTTCGGGAACCTTTGCCACCTTGCTTAACCCGGTGGAATGGTTGCAGCCCGTGGTAGGTTTTTTCAACTTTTTTGCCGATTCGAGTATGGCCAAAGTGATGGTTTTTGGTTTGATTATTGCCTTTCTCCAGATTCGGCCAGCGGGAATTTTTCCGCCCAAAGGCCGCGCTGTCGAGCTATAACCCTAATCCTCCCTTTGATCAGGGGGGCTAGGGGAGAATTTTTCCCCTCTTTACTTTCTAGATAAAAACGTTATGACCGCTGAGGGCTTGAGTTCCATTCAACAAAAAAAGGCGATCGCCACCCGCCGATTGCTGATCGAAGGGATTGCCATTGTCGTCTTTGGCATCGTCCTCATGGGGGTGATTCCTTCCCTGTTACCCGCTTTTCAACTGAAGCTGTTGGGGCGGTTTCTATCCTTGGCGATTGTAGCGTTGGGGGTTGATCTAATTTGGGGTTACACGGGCCTATTGAGTTTGGGCCAAGGGATTTTCTTCGCCCTAGGGGGCTATGGCTTGGCCATGCACCTGAGCTTGCAACTTCCTGAAGGCCAAATTCCCAGCTTCTTTAGCCTCTATGGGGTTGAGAAACTGCCGTTTTTTTGGTATCCCTACTATTCCTTTCCCCTGACGCTGATTCTGATCGTACTCGTGCCGGGGATTGTGGCAGGAATTTTAGGTTATGTGGTGTTTCGTAACCGGATTAAGGGGGTGTATTTTTCCATTCTCACCCAAGCGGCATTACTGGTCTTTTTCAACTTTTTTAATGGCCAGCAAAAGCTGATTAACGGCACCAATGGCTTAAAAACCGATACAGCAGAATTGTTTGGTCAGGTGGTGGGTTCTCCCCGCATGCAGTGGATGTTTTATCAGTACACCGTCCTAGCGTTGATTGCTGTTTACCTGCTTTGTCGGTGGCTCACCAGTGGCCGGTTTGGGCGGCTTTTGGTGGCGATCCGGGATGATGAAAACCGGGTGCGGTTTTCAGGGTACGATCCCACTTGGTTTAAGGTGTTGGTGTTCGCCGTTTCAGGGGCGATCACCGGCATCGCAGGTGCTTTATCCACAATTCAATCCGGGATTATTACCCCAAGTGAAATGGAGGTAGCCTTTTCCATCGAAATCGTGATCTGGGTAGCGGTGGGGGGCCGGGCAACCTTGGTGGGAGCGCTGATCGGTACATTATTGGTGCAATATGCCCGCGTTACGTTGAGTGCCAAATTTCCAGAAGCTTGGCTCTTTTTCCAAGGCTTTTTATTCCTGTTGGTGGTGACGGTGTTACCCGATGGGATTATCGGGTGGTTGACCGCGTTTGTCTGGCCAAAGGTGCGATCGCGCTTTGGTTTTGCGCCACCGCTGATGACCTATCCCAGTTTGGAAACGGATCCCGAAGTTTTGGCTGAACGGGAGCAATTAACCAAACCCAAATAACTCCTCAGAACTATCCTT
This sequence comes from Spirulina sp. CCNP1310, assembly GCF_034932185.1. Classification (NCBI taxonomy): domain Bacteria; kingdom Bacillati; phylum Cyanobacteriota; class Cyanophyceae; order Spirulinales; family Spirulinaceae; genus Spirulina; species Spirulina sp. CCNP1310. Next base: position 49,545 of record NZ_JAYGHW010000042.1, read on the forward strand.
TAAGACTGATGATCCCCCCGGCTACGCCGACCCCCTTAAAAAGGGGGTGAAAATTCAAAAACTCCCTGCAAGGCTGATGATCCCCCCGGCTACGCCGACCCCCTTAAAAAGGGGGTGAAAATTCAAAAACTCCCTGCAAGGCTGATGATCCCCCCGGCTATGCCGACCCCCTTAAAAAGGGGGTGAAAATTCAAAAACCCCCCTTTTTAAGGGGGGCGGGGGCAGGGGGGATCCCTTCCCATCTCTCAGTGATCAACCACCATGGCTGCCCCTATCCTTGAAATCGAAAATCTCACCGTCAGTTTTGACGGATTTAAAGCCCTCAATAACCTGACTTTTGCCATGCAACCCGGTGAATTGCGGGTGATCATTGGCCCCAATGGTGCCGGGAAAACCACATTTCTCGACATCATCACCGGCAAAGTCCAACCCACCAGCGGCACGGTGCGGTTTAAAGGTAAGGATCTGCGCAAAATTCCCGAACACCAGATTTCACGACTGGGCATTGGCCGCAAATTCCAAACCCCCCGCGTTTACCTCAACTTGACGGTGCGGGAAAATCTTGATCTGGCCACTAATCGACGGAAAAATGTCTTAGCAACGTTGTTGCGGAAACCCACGGGAGGCGATCGCCAAACCATCATTCGCCTCTTAGAAACGATCAGCCTCAGCAGCAAAGCCGATTTTCCTGCTAACCTCCTTTCTCACGGCGAAAAGCAGCGGCTAGAAATTGGGATGTTAGTGGCTCAATCTCCTGATTTACTCTTAGTAGATGAACCTGTAGCGGGTCTCACCGATGAAGAAACGGAACGAGTGGGGGATCTGCTCATTTCCCTCGCCCAAAGTCATTCGATCATTGTCATTGAACATGATATGGAGTTTGTGCGGCAAATTGCCCGCCAAGTGACGGTATTGCATCAGGGTTCTGTCCTCTGTGAAGGCACAATGGATGAGATCCAAGATGATCCCCGCGTCATTGAAGTGTATTTAGGTCAAGCTCCAACGGTGACACCGGATCAGATGCGGATCTTGCGGATTGCGGCGGCGATGGCTTGGGCCGATGGCAATTTTGCCCCGGAACAAATGCGGGTGATTTTAAACCGTCTCAGTCAACAGTTTTCTAATGATCCGGCCCATCAAGCGGAATTGCGGGAGGAGTTAAAAAATTATCTCGGCAAAGAAATTTCTCTCGAAACCTTAGTCCCTCAAATCACTACAGAAGAGGAGCGGGAAACAGTGCTGCGTCTCAGCTATGAAATTATTCGCTCGAACAGGATTAATGAGGCGGGTACTGTGGTTTATCAAAAACTGTTGGAATTCTTAAATCTGCCGCCGGCAATGGTTCAAACCATTGAGGCGGAAATTGAAGCCCAATATGCTGAAGTTGCTCCAGTACAAGACATGGCTTCATCCCAGGATACGCCTCCCGTAGAAACTGAAGATCTTCCCCCGTCCGAAACCCGCTAAAAACCTTCAAGTACAAAACCCCCCCCTTTTTAAGCAGGGGGGATCCCTCCCCCATTGCAAACTTTCACACCCTTTAAACCCATGACCCAAACGACCCCCCAATCCCCTACTACTGAACGGAGCGATCGCCAAATTCTCAACATCGCCGATTTAAACGTCTATTACGGTGAAAGTCACATTTTACGCAATGTGGATATGAGTGTCCGGCCGGGAGAAATGGTCTGTTTAATTGGTCGCAATGGGGTTGGTAAAACCACGCTGTTAAAAACCCTGATTGGCCTGTTAAAACCCCGTACCGGAACCATTCAATTTATGGGGGAATCTTTGGCGAAAAAAACACCGGATCAGCGGGCGCGGCTGGGTATTGGCTATGTGCCACAAGGTCGGGATGTGATTCCGAGGGTGACAGTGCGGGAAAATTTGCTTTTGGGTTTGGAGGCGCGACCAAAGGGGAGCCGCAAATTAAACACGATCCCAGAGGAGATTTTCGAGTTATTTCCGGTACTAAAGACGATGTTAAACCGGATGGGGGGGGATTTGAGTGGCGGGCAACAGCAACAGTTGGCGATCGCCCGTGCCTTAATGGGCAAACCCCAGTTATTGGTTTTGGATGAACCCACAGAGGGAATTCAACCGTCAATTATTTTGGAAATTGAAGCGGCGGTGAAAGGCATTATTGCCAATACCGGCATTTCGGTGCTGTTAGTGGAGCAGCATCTCCATTTTGTCCGCCAAGCGGATCGGTATTACGCCATGCAAAAGGGAGGCATTGTCGCCTCAGGACGCACCCAAGACCTCAGCCAAGAAGTGATTCAACAATTCTTAGCCGTTTAATTAAAAATGGAGCTAAGCGGATTCGAACCGCTGACCCCCTGCATGCCATGCAGGTGCTCTACCAACTGAGCTATAACCCCTTATTGTGCATTATTGATTATGCCGGACGGTTGCCAGGGTTGTCAAGGGGATTGGTACAAATAGGCGGGATAGTGACTGGTGGTGAGGTACGTGATGCAGTTATTCATCAGAAAGTAGACCACCATTAAGGCCGCCGCAGATAGGGACACGAGGGTTCCTGCCAGCATGAGGGAAAATTCCTGTTTCTGCACAGCCTCCTGCATGAGGTGAAGTGACCATGCAACGAGGGCCACATCAAAGATGAGAATAGGAATGAGCATATCTTACGATTTGTAACAATCTACTCCATTCTAATACAGAAAATTAAGAACGGTAAGGTGAATTTACCAGGGCAAGGGGGGATAACCCTACCGCCGTACCGGGATCCGGCATTCCTGAAGATAATCTTTAATTTCTGTAACAGTCAATTGGCCGTAGTGCAAAAGAGATGCTAGCAGGGCCGCTTCGGCTTTACCCTCGCTAAAAGCTTCGTAAATATGCTGAGTCGTCCCCGCGCCCCCGGAGGCAATCACCGGCACTTCCACCGCTTCAGCGACTTGGCGCGTTAGCTCCAGATCGTAGCCTGCCTGAGTGCCGTCAGCATCCATACTGGTGAGCAAAATTTCCCCCGCGCCATATTCTGTAACTTGCTTGGCCCAGGTGAGGGCATCTAAGCCCGTATTTTCCCGCCCGCCGCGAATATAGACATCCCAGCCGGGATTTTGGGGATCGGTGCGGCGTTTGGCATCGATCGCCACCACAATACATTGCGACCCAAAGCGATCGCTCGCCGCTTTAATAAAATCGGGATCCCGTACAGCGGGGGAGTTCATGCTCACTTTATCGGCCCCAGCCCGCAATAATTCTTTAATTTTCTCTAAGGAGCTAATCCCACCCCCCACGGTGAGGGGAATAAACACCTGTTCAGCGGTACGGTAAACCACATCCAGGATAATATCCCGGTCTTCATGGGTGGCGGTGATATCCAAAAACACCAATTCATCGGCCCCTGCTTCGTTATACACCTGGGCTAACTCGACGGGATCGCCGGCATCTTGGAGGTTGACAAAGTTCACGCCTTTGACGACGCGGCCCGATTGCACATCTAAACAGGGGAGAATGCGTTTCGCTAACATGATGGCTTGGCTAGAAAAGGATTAGGGTCTCTTTTAATGTACCGGAGATTGAGGCGGGAGGCGATCGCATCGGTGCGGTCTACAATTTGTTAGGAGAAAAAAGCCAAGCACGGGAGTCTTTAAACCAAGCCTTGCCCCCTGATCGGGTGGTGAGCGATCGCGCCAACTCCACCCCAAACAATTGAGCTAAACCGACAAACCCAATGGACAACCCCCTGAGCGCCCAATATCTTTGTTACATACATTTGTATCTATTCGTCCTCAGTTCAAAAAATCCGACATATTGACAATGCTGTAATAATCTGGCTGTGAACCGTGAAAATTGAGATAAAATCTGCTCCATAGACCCGGGGAGAGAGACAATGATTATAACGTGGCTATTCAATCGAAAAATCGGGACAAAATTGGCAATATTGGGCATGACGGTCATTGTGCTAATTTTCATGAATATTGTCGGGATGATAGAAATCGGTAAAACCGGATATTTTCAATTTTTAGAACGTGAACATATTGAGTTTGTCTTGTTAATGCAGACTAAGCTCGGACAAATACAAGACACCATACAACAGACTAATGGGGTAGACAAGAGGCTAATTAATGCTCCCTCAACCGAACGCCTAGAAATGGGTTTACAACCTCTCCTCAACAACACATTAGCTCTACCGATTGCCTGTCTTGATGCCGTCAATGGCTTTGAACGATCTGCATTTACGTTGCTTGGTTTTGGTGAGGTGTTTGAACTTTGCGAAAATGATATTGTTGATCTCACCGAAGCTAACGAGATCATTGAAAACTACTTAGATGAAAATCTGTCACCCATGTCCTTTGTCGCGGCCTTTCAAGATTATCTAAGCACGATTCAAAAGAATTCCCGTCGATTCTCGATCCTCGTTCCTAAAGCCCGCAATACTGTCACCCATCTGATTTTGATTGCTACCACAATTCTATCTTTTTTCGTTTTGGGTTTATTTGTGGTCGTTGCAAATATGTTAAGAGCACCAATCATGGCGATGGCTGCAAGGATTAAGGAGATTGCTAGGGGTGAGGGGGATTTAACCCGACGATTTAACATCACCTCACAGGATGAGATCGGAGATGTGGCCTATTGGTTTAACCTGTTCATCGAAAAACTCCAGGGGGTGATGATCAATGTTAAGAATGTGACTCGCCATCTGGCGGAAGGAAGTGATGGGATGCGTGTTAATGCAGCGGCGATGTCAGTGGGGGTAGGCTCCCAGGCGGCGGCGGCTGAACAGGTTTCTACCTCGATGAAAGAGATGGCGGCCACGATTCGTCAAAACACCGAAAATGCCCGCCAAACTGAGCAATTGGCCCTCCAGGCGGCTGCGGATGCGAGAGACAGTGGGCAGGCGGTTGCTGAAGCGGTGCTGGCGATCCAGCAAATTGCTCAAAAAATTTCCGTGATTGAGGATATTACGCGCCAAACCCAGATGCTTTCATTCAATGCTTCTATTGAGGCGGTTCGAGATCAGGTCAATGGCCGAGGATTTGGGGTGGTGGCATCGGAGGTGCGGAGATTGGCGGAACGAAGCCAAACTGCGGCGATCGCCATTACAGATCTGGCCAATACTGCTGTAATTGTGGTGGAAAAAGCGGGGGCAATGTTGCGGCGACTGGTGCCAGATATTCAAAAAACTGCTGAGTTAGTCCAGGCAATTAGTGCAGCAAGCACAGCCCAAAATACGGAAACTGAACAAATTAACCGAGCGATTCAGCAATTAAACAATGTCACTCAACAGAATGCGGCAACCTCGCAACAATTGGCCTTAACAGCGGCAGAACTTTCTACCCAATCGGAACAACTCCAGCAAACGATCGCCTTTTTTAACACCGAGGGAACTCGCCAAAAGCGTTACGAAAATAGTGCGAGAGTCTGAAAGCCCCGTCGCTGTCTTCGCGGGGATGAAAGACGACAGGGCGACTTTAGTCGCCGTCCTTGCAGGGCAGCTTATATTGTGTGCTAGGATATAGTCATGATTGTACTAGAGTTTAAAGCCTACGGAAAGCCCCAGCAATTCAGCGCCATAGACGAGGCGGTGAGAACAGTCCAGTTCATCCGAAACAAAGCCATCCGTTATTGGATGGACAACCGGGGAACTGGACAGAACGATCTGCAAAAGCTATGCGCTCAACTGGCTCAGGAATTCCCTTTCGCTGCTGAACTCAACAGCATGGCTCGCCAAGCATCCGCAGAAAGAGCCTGGAGTACAATCTCGCGATTCTACGAAAACTGCAAGCAGGGTATCCCCGGAAAAAAGGGATTCCCCTCCTTCAAGAAAAATA
>NZ_JAYGHW010000043.1:0-45112 GCF_034932185.1 Spirulina sp. CCNP1310
CGTTTGAAATTCAATATAATCACCATAACACGACTGGCCCAAGGAGGGCGACTAAAGTCCCTCGTGTCGTCTTTCATCCCCGCAATAAATTGACGTTGCTCTAAGACTCCCGCACTATTTTCGTAAATGCGCAGATCTGCTGGGGGCATCTCTTCATCGGGCTTATAACTGTGGGGGCGCAGGAGCACGCCGCTCATCGTGTGGAAGGAAATGGCGGCGGTGAGGTTGCGGGCTTGGGCAATAAACTCAACAGCGGCCCGCACCTCCGGTTCTGAGGTGGGGTAGGGGCCGGCTCCCGGTTGTTCGGATTGCGATCGCCAGGCCGCCGGAAAATTGCGGTTAAAATCTAACCCCTCCGGTACTGGCCGACGGGGAATGAGCAAGCCATCATAATTCAGAATTTCCCCCTCCGGCAGCAGCCGGTAATAGTCTCCCCCCGTTGCCGTCGGTTCGCGGGGAACCATGAGGCGGGGATCGGCGGGGTAGGCTTGCCAATGGCCTTGGGGATCGGGAATGCGCATCAACAGAATCCGCCCATCCCCATCCATATCCTGGGGGATTAACCCCTCAGGCAGGGGATCGGGATCCGGATAAAGCCTTGTTCCGGAGCGGACAAAACGGGGGCGATCGCCTAACGCCCACTCGGCCCCATCGGGGTTGAGGCGGGGGCAAATATAAAAGGCACGAGTATCTAAACAGCGCGTAATCTCAGGATCCTGGCCGTATTGAGTGACCAAGGTATGGATGAGATAAAGGGCTGCGGTGGAGGCCGCCACCTCAATACTGTGGATATTGCCATCTACCCATAAACTGGGTTTGATCGCAGCGGCTCCCGTCGCTTGGTTCGTCACGGTCAACAGCCAAATCTCCCGCCCCTCATGGCTTTGGCCAATACTCTGACATTGGAGAAGCTGGGGATAGGCTTGGGTATAGGCGATCAGATGCTCCCGGAGTTCATGGTAACGATAGTAACGGTCAAAGGTGGGGGGAACCATAGCGGGGCAAAAGGGAGACCAGCGCACTATTCTATCAAGAAAATGGGTAGAGGCAGAATTCTCTAGGGCGTAATCGTAATCTCCTGAAATCTTTGGTGTAGCATGGATGGTAAACGTTAGAGTTATGATGATTTGCTTCCCGATCTCCCTTCAATCACAGCCCATGATTTCCAGGAATTCTCCTTTCATCCCATTAGGGTAAAGATTGCCATTTTGCGTCAAGGAGAAGGCTTCCGTCCCCCAGTAGAGCAGTTAATCAGCATGAAAACTGAGGCATTAGAAACACTGACCAAGCAGGAACTGATTCGCTGTATTCAAGCATTGAAACAAACGGGTCATGATTCAAAACAGAGTGGCTGCTCTCATGCAGCCTATGAGCGTATTGCCGATCTAGAGCAGCAACTTCAGCAAAAAAACCACCAATTGGCCAATTATATCCGGCAGATTGAAACCCTCACCGCTGCTGTGGCTGCTGTGGAGGAGGGGCAATTTACTACCCAAGGATTACAAGCGATGGGCGATCGCCCCGATGAATTGGGGGAACTCGCCCGCTGTTTTCAGCAGATGATTGGCAACTTAAAATCTCGGGAGCAGCAACTGGCGGAAGCCAAGGAGCAATTGGCCGCCGTGCTCAATGCTGTGCCGGGAACCATTGCCTGGATCAGTGCAACGGGGCATTACATTGGCGTAAATCGCCATTTAGCGGATATTGTCAATCTTGATCCTCAGGATTTTGAAGGCAAAGAACTGGGGTTTTTAAATAGCTCTTCAGATTTTACCCAATTTATTAACGCCTTTTTACGCAGCCCTGCCACATCTTTGACCACGGAGTTACCCATTCCCGTGCGGGGCCAACTTTGCCATTATATGTTAGTGGCGCAAAAATACCATCAAGGCCAGGCGATGGTGTTGGTGGGTATTGATATCACCGAAAAACAACAATATTTTAATCATTTAGAGCAACGGGTTGCAGAGCGCACCCTTGAGTTAGCCATTGAAAAAGAGCGGGCGGAGGTAGCCAACCAAGCGAAAAGTACATTTATTGCCAATATGAGCCATGAGTTACGCTCCCCCCTGAATGCCATTTTGGGCTTTGCCCAGTTAATGATGCGATCGCCTCATCTCGATCCGGAACAATTGGAAAATGTCACCATCATTAACCGCAGCGGCGAACATCTGTTAAACCTAATCAATCATGTCCTCGATTTATCAAAAATTGAAGCAGGAAAAACTGCCCTTGCGCCTAAGAATTTTGATCTGCATCGCCTCCTTGATGATCTCGAAGATATGTTTCATCTCCGAGCAGAGAGTCAGAATTTACAACTGATTTGCGATCGCTCCCCCCAAGTTCCCCGCTACATTCGCACCGATGAAGTCAAACTTCGCCAAGTCTTAATTAATCTCCTCAATAATGCGATTAAATTCACTAAAATTGGGGGCGTATCGGTACAAATTGAAAGCGAGCCTGCCCTTGGCGAGACCCAAGCGATTACCTTCAGCGTCAGTGATACCGGCGTGGGCATTGCCCAAGAAGATCTGACCCAAATTTTTGAAGCCTTTGGCCAAACCCAAGCGGGTCAAGAATACCAAGAAGGAACAGGCTTAGGACTACCGATTAGTCAAAAATTTGTCCAACTCATGCAAGGCAATATTGAAGTTGAAAGCCAAATCGGGGTAGGCAGCCGCTTCTACTTTACAATCCCGGTGGAAGTGGTTGATCGCCAAAGTATCCCGGAATCCCGCACCCCCCAACGCCGTGTCCTCACCCTGGCCCCCAACCAACCCCAATATCGTATTTTGGTTGTAGATGATCAAGAAAGTAATCGACGGCTTTTGCGTAAACTATTGGCATCCCTTGGATTTGATGTGGAAGAAGCAGAAAATGGCCAAGCGGCGATCGCCCAATGGCAAGCCTGGCAACCCCATTTAATTTGGATGGATATGCGGATGCCCGTCATGGATGGCTATGAAGCAACCCGGCGGATTAAAAGTACCACCCAGGGCCAAGCCACCGCCATCATTGCCCTCACCGCCAGTGTATTAGAGGAGGAAAAAACTGTCGTCCTCTCCGCAGGCTGTGATGATTTTATCCGCAAACCTTTTTTGGAAGACACCATTTTTGAAACCATGGCCAAGCATTTAGGGGTTGAGTACCTCTATGCCGATACGCAAGAAACCCCCAATGACACCCTGATTCCCCCCCTGATCCCGGAAACCTTTGCCGCCATGCCTATCCTGTGGCAAACTCAACTTTACCAAGCGGCAACCGACTGTGATGATGAACATCTCCGGCAATTAATTGCAGATATTCCCTCTAGTCAAAGCGATTTGATTCATGCCCTCACGCATCGGGTGAATAACTACCGAATGGATGAAATTTGTGAAGCGCTGCAAGCTACGATTACAGCCTGTTCAGAACCAATCTGAATCCATGCTTAAAATCTCTCTGCCGGAAAAAGGGATTTAATCTGAGCATAACGGCTGAAGCAATGGTGAATAATCTGTACTCATTTTCTTGATCTTTAAATTTATGACTGTTAAACAATGCTCAGGGAATATCCTCATCGTTGATGACTTGCCCGAAAACTTAAGGGTTCTGTCCCAAATGTTGGAAAATCAAGGCTATAAAGTTCGTAAAGCCATCAATGGTAAAACCGCTTTGCGGGCAACCCAATCCACGCCCCCGGATTTGATTTTACTCGATATTCAAATGCCTGAAATGAATGGCTATGAAGTTTGTGAACAGATCAAAAAAACGGCGACTACCCAGGATATCCCGATTATTTTTATTAGTGCGCTGGATGAAGTGTTTGATAAGGTTAAAGCCTTTCGGGTGGGGGGGGTTGACTATATTACCAAGCCATTTCAAATTGAAGAAGTCCTGGCCCGGATTGAAACTCAACTGACAATCCAAAAACAAAAGCAACAGCTTCAATTGGAAATTGAACAGCGCCGAGAAGCGGAAGAAGTGCTTTATCAATCCCGGGCTATTTTAGCCAGTGTTTTAAATGCTTCACGGGATGGGATTGCGGCAATGCAGGCCCATCGCAATAATTTAACCGGCGATATTGAGGATTTTCGCTGTTTAGTGGTTAATCCGGTGATTGCTCAACTATTGGGCCATCGGAAGGAAGAGTTAACGGGTAAAACTGTCCTGAAGCAGTTCCTGAGTCGCATTGAACCCCGTTTATTTGAGGCCTTTGTGGCGGTGGTGGAAACCGCTGATCCCCTTGAGCAGGATTTCCGCTATTGCCATGAGGGCGAAAACCATTGGTATAACATCACAGCGGTGAAATTAGGGGATGGTTTTTCGGTGACGATTCGGGATATTACGCAACAGAAGGAAATTATTCTTTCCCTTCAGGATCAAAATGAAGAGTTGGCGGAACTTTCCACCATTGACGGTTTAACCCAAGTGGCTAATCGTCGCTATGGGGATATTTATCTTTATCAACAGTGGCAACATTTAATCGAAGAGGGGCGATCGCTCGCCTTAATCCTCTGCGATGTGGATTGCTTCAAAGAATATAACGACACCTACGGCCATCAAGCCGGGGACACCTGTTTAACGCAAATTGCCCAAACGATTAAAAACTTTCTCCGTCGCCCGGAGGATCTGGTTTCCCGCTATGGGGGGGAAGAGTTTCTCGTCATTTTGCCCAATGCCGATGTCAACTGGGGGATGCAGGTGGCGGAACTGGTGCGCACGTCTGTCCTGGCCTTGGAAATTCCCCATAGCTCTTCGGTGGCGGATCAATTTGTCACCGTGAGTATGGGGGTGGCGGCCATGTGTCCCAGTCAGAGCTTGACTATGGATGCGCTCATCGAACAGGCAGATCAGGCGCTCTATAATGCCAAACAATCGGGCCGCAACTGCACGATTATCGCCCCAGGGATTCAATCTTGAAATTCTTCTGTAAGGCTATTGGCCAATTTATCCGCCAACCCCGCAATCCAGCGTTCATCCTGCTGCGTATAACTGCGGGGAGCATTGGCCCCCAAAATTAATGCCCCTTGATGGCCCAAAGGTTGACAGATTAACCCTTGGGTATTGCTGGGCAGATAATCAAATTCAATGCGACCGGGATAGAGTTTGAGGGCCACTAAATAGACAGGTTTTTGTTGTTCCATCACCCGCTTGAGGATCGCCTTGGGGGTGACATCGGCTTTGGGGGGGAGGATGCCTCGCCGCAGCAGGACTTGACCTTGGTAATAGACGAGGAGCGATCGCGTTGCGGTATTGGTGAGCAATTGATGGGAAATCCAAGCCAATTCCGTTTGTAGAGCCGGGGAAAGCGTCGGGGCAAAACTCAAGACCTCCTCTCCTTCTAGCTCTACCACTTCCGGGGGTTGGGGCTGGATCTGCTGCCAAAGCAAGCCAATCAGGATCAATAATGCACTCAGTAAAATTCCCAGAGCATCAGAGCGAGATTGAGTGGTGCTGATGTCAACCGTTAGGCTCCGATTGATGAGCAACAATATTCCCCCCATCACACCGACAACGAGGGGCAGTTTTCGTAAAACTCGGTTGGGATCAGCAGCGGCCATGATCGGGTTATTCTTCCCCCGGTTCGAGAATGCGCTGGAAAAGGTAGCCGGTTCCCCTGGCGGTGAGAATTAATTCGGGATTGCTGGGATCATCCTCCAGTTTGGCCCGTAGCCGCGAAATATGCACATCCACCACCCTTGTATCCACATGGCGTTCAGGGGTATAGCCCCACACCTCTTGGAGAATTTCGGAGCGGGAAAAGGCTTCCCCGGAACGGCTCACCAGTAACTCCAGCAGACTAAACTCCATGCCCGTGAGGCGGATCCGTTCATCGCCTTTATAAACTTGGCGTTTGTTGGTGTCGATTTTAATCGAACCCACTTGAATTACGCCGGAACTGGGGATGCCCGATGCACCATTTTTATCCACTCGGCGCAGCACCGAACGAATGCGGGCCTCTAGCTCCTTAGGGGAAAAGGGTTTCACTACATAGTCATCCGCCCCTAGCTCTAAGCCGGTAATCCGATCTGCCACATCACCTAGGGCTGTGAGCATAATAATCGGAATATCCGATTCTTTGCGCAGTTCTTGACAAACACCATAGCCATCAAGCTTTGGCATCATCACATCTAAAACGACTAAATCTGGCTCACTGATGCGGAAGGTGTTGATGGCTTCTTCGCCATCAGCGGCGGTGACGACATCGTAGCCAATCATGGATAGACGAGTTTCCAAAATGCGCCGGATACTCGCTTCATCGTCAACAACAAGAATTTTTTCTTTATGAGTTTCCAATGAACTCAACACTCCTTATCTGTTCTGGGACGGTGATCTGCAAGCCATTAACGGCGTAAGCGTTAGGGCTTGCGGTGGGGTGGACATGAACTCCTGAGGTTCAACCAGGAGGCTTAGGGATTCAGTGATCTCTTCAGGTAAACCCTGATACAAATCCCCGAACCGAAGGCTGATGCCCCAGCCTGTGTAACAAATCTTATCTGAATATTATCCTGTCTGGGGGGAATCTCAAGGGTTGATCGCGATCTTTTTGAAGAATTGTCGCTGATTTTAAGATTCTTTTTAGGGTTTTTGGGGGGGAATTCTGGCCAGTTGTGGGCAGAAAGGGGGGCGATCGCTCCTTTTGGCCCATCGACTTGGGGGCAAGGCGGTAGATTTACCAGCAGTCCCGGGGGGGACGGGCTACATTGAAGGGGTGAAATTCCAGAGAGGCGATGGCGAAACCGCGAACCCTTTATCTCTGTCGTGAATGTGGGGCGGAATCTTCCCAATGGTTTGGGAAATGCCCCAGTTGTGGCACGTTTGGCACGTTGGATGAGCAGATTCAGGCCCCAGCAACTACGGCTCATCCTGGCCGCACGAAGACGAAATCTCCAGTGGGGCAAAAAAAACCTCACCCCCGCCAAGCCCAGCGGTTTTCTGAGATTTCTGATGAAGCAACGTTACGGATTAGCTCCGGTTCTGGGGCGTTTGACCGGGTGCTGGGGGGGGGGATTGTGCCGGGGTCTTTGGTGTTGATTGGTGGGGATCCGGGTATTGGCAAATCGACGCTGTTGTTGCAAACGGCCAATCAGTTGGCGGGGGGGGGCGATCGCGTCCTCTATGTCAGTGCGGAGGAGTCGGGGCGACAAATTAAGCTGCGGGCGTTGCGGCTCCAGGGGGATCAGGCTCCGGAGGCGGCAATTCTTGATCAACACCTTTATATTTTGCCGGAGACAGATCTAGAGGATATTTTGCGGGAAATTGAGGCGTTGCAACCGGCGATCGCCATTATCGACAGTATCCAAACCGTTTATTTCCCCGCTCTCACCTCTGCGCCGGGATCGGTGTCCCAGGTGCGGGAATGCACTTCGGCGTTGATGCAGATGGCGAAGCGGGCCAATATTGCGATGCTGTTGGTGGGCCATGTGACGAAGGAGGGGGCGATCGCTGGCCCTCGCGTCTTGGAGCATTTGGTGGATACGGTGCTGTATTTTGAGGGCGATCGCTATGCTTCCCATCGGCTGCTGCGATCGGTGAAAAACCGCTTTGGGGCCACCCATGAAATCGGCATTTTCGACATGGGCGATCGCGGCCTTTTGGAAGTCCCCAACCCTTCCGAATTATTTTTAGGCAATCGGGAAAGCCCCACCCCAGGGACAGCAACGATTGTGGCCTGTGAAGGGACGCGGCCCATTGTCGTGGAATTGCAGGCTTTGGTCAGTCCGACGAGCTACGCCTCCCCCCGTCGCTCCACCGCTGGTGTGGACTACAGCCGGTTGCAGCAAATTTTGGCGGTGTTGGAAAAACGGGTGGGGATTCCCCTTTCTAAACTGGATGCCTATGTTTCCTCCGCCGGGGGGTTGGCGGTGGCGGAACCGGCGGCGGATTTGGGGATGGCGATCGCCGTCGTGGCCAGTTTTCGCGATCGCCTCGTCGATACCCACACGATTTTGATCGGCGAGGTGGGTTTAGGGGGGCAAGTGCGATCGGTGACGCAAATTGAATTACGTTTACGGGAAGCCGCCAAGTTGGGCTTCAAACGGGCGATCATTCCCCAAAACCAAGCCTACAGCGAGGGCCTCGGTTTGGAGATTATCCCGGTGAGCCGGGTGATTGATGCAATTATCGCCGCTCTGCCCCCCCAAGCCCGCTACGATGCTTCCCCGGAGCGGGAGCAAGGTTAATGCGAAAAATCCCCGCAATTGCTGGCATTGCGGAGATCAGGTAATGATTAACGATTCATCGGCCGAGCATTGGGACGATTGCTAGGGCCTTGGCCCGTACCATCACCATTGCCCGGGCGGTTGCCGGGGCCGCGACCCATGCCCCCCATCTGGCCGCGCTGACTGTGCATTTCCTGCAATTTCGCCTGTTGTTCCGGTGTCAGCACCTCATGCACCGCCATCATCGTCGAAAAATGGCGATCGCCCATCTGTTGGCGCAAGGCCTGCATCCGGTCATGTTGCGCCTGTAACTCCGCTTGCGATGCGCCACTGGTCATCAGCGTATGCATCTGTTCGCGGGCCGCTTCCATTTCCTGCAACAGCGGTTCATTGGCAGTCTTCGCCTCCGCAAAAATGTTTTGGATTTGGCTCCGCTGGGCATCACTTAAGCCCAGTTGATCCGCCATCCGCAACAGGCGTTCACCGGGTTCGCCCATGGGGCCCATCCCCGGCTGGCCGGGAGGACCCGCTTGGGCCACCTCTACAGGCACAGCGTTAGCCTCAGGCATGGGGGGCGTGAATAACATCCAAGCAGCCAGGGGAGCAGCAACGGTGGTAATCGTCAGTAAGGTTAAAGCGTAGCGTTTCATTAGGTTTAATCCTGTCTTAGTCTGTAAGGGTCAATCTCAGGGATTGCTTTGAATACTTTCATCCTAGAGAGTTTCCCCGCTAATGCCCTGAGTCGATGGGTTCAAATTCCCTAGGCCTTTCTGGGGGGGCGGATCGTGACTTTTGGCCCATAGGTTAAGGGAGAAATGGGTTCAGATTGCCCATGATTAAGGGTTTGGGGGCGATCGCCTCTGGTGAAAATCACCACCGGCATTGTAGGTAAAGACCGAGTGTTTTATTGATTTCTAGTGATTTTGAGATTAACCATCATGGATTTATATCCAAACCCACTGTCTATCTCTATTGTGCATCTTAGTTACCATAGTTATTAAGCTGTTGATTTTTTAAAAAAACTGACTATAATAAGGCGATGCTTGCCTATCAAAATATTGCTGTCTCCAATATCGACGATGGCAATTCAACTTTTAATTGATCGTTCTTTTTTGGTGAGGAGTTGCCTGTCCTATGAAAATCTCGAAAATTTTAGTTCTGTTGGTAGCGACTTGCTTTTTAGCAACGACTGTTGTTGCCTGTGGCGGTGGTAATACCGATAGTGCTGGCGAGTCTGAAGAGAGTGAAGAAGTAGCAGAAGAGGCAGAGGAGGAAGAAGTCTCTGCGGATGAAGCAGCGGAAGAAGAAGTAGCTGAAGAGGAAGAAGCGACAGAAGGGGAGGAAGTCGCAGCAGCGGAAGGCGAAGAAGAAGGTGAGGTTGAAGCGGTTGAGTTTACCCTTGTCAACGAAACCGATCGCCCCTTGACTGAATTTTATGTTTCAGCACCTGAGGACGAATTATGGGGAGAAAACTTAATTCCCGAAGGGTATATCCTTGCCTCTGGTTCCGAAGTGGGCGTGATCATTGATGATGGTCGCCCGGGTTGTGACTACGACATTAAGGGTGTTTTAGGTGAATCTGAGGATGGTTCTGTGGGTGCAGGAGAACTGATTCACAGTGGGGTAGAAATTTGTGATGGAGCGGTCTACACCTACAAATAACGGTAGTCCTACAAGCTTGACGTTAGTTACTGTTAAAATCCTTGCTGTATAAGGCTTTTAGCTCAGGATCATTACCTATTTTGGGCAGTACCCCAAATAACTTCGTTGCTGGGTGCATCTGCCTAGGGGGCCTTGTTGCGGTGGGGTAGCTTCCGCATCAGGCTAGAGTCGGGCCTGCCAAGGTCATCGGCCCCTTGTTTTATGATGGAGGCATGATTTATCCCACCGCCTCCATGACCTCACTCCCTGCTGATTTGATTACCGTTCCCCAGGCTCCCCCCGGTTTTAAATCGGGGTTTGTGGCCATTGTGGGGCGGCCCAATGTGGGGAAATCCACGCTGATGAATACGTTGGTGGGGCAAAAAATTGCCATCACTTCCCCCGTGGCCCAAACCACCCGCAACCGGCTGCGGGGGATCCTCACCACCGATCAACAGCAAATTATTTTTGTTGATACCCCCGGTATCCATAAGCCCCACCATGAATTAGGGCGGGTGTTGGTGCAAAATGCCCGCGCTGCCATTGATGCGGTGGATTTGATTTTGTTTGTTGTCGATGGTTCCGTGGAACTGGGGGGGGGCGATCGCTTCATTGTCGAACTCCTCAAAAAAAGTAAAACTCCCGTGCTATTGGGGCTGAATAAAGCCGACCAACAGCCGGAGGAAGCTGAAGCCATGGATCGCACCTACGCCGATGTGGCCGATGCGGAAGGCTGGGCCTGGGGGAAATTTTCCGCCCTCACTGGGGAAGGCTTAACGGAATTACAGGGGGAATTGGGCGATCGCCTCGAACCCGGCCCCTACTATTACCCCCCAGATCTCGTCACCGATCAACCGGAACGGTTCATCATGGGGGAACTAATCCGTGAGCAACTCCTGCTGCTCACCCGTCAAGAAGTCCCCCACTCGGTCGCCATCACCATTGATCGCGTTGAGGAATCCCCCGAAATTACCCGCGTCCATGCCGCCATCAATGTGGAACGGGGTTCCCAGAAAGGCATCGTCATCGGTAAAAATGGAGCCATGCTCAAGGCGATCGGCACCGCCGCCCGCGAACAGATCCAAAAACTGATCGCCGGCCCGGTGTACCTCGATCTCTTCGTCCGCGTTCAACCCAAATGGCGACAATCCCGCCTCCGGTTGGCGGAATTGGGCTATCGCGTTGAACAGGATTAGCCCCCGATTAACCCCCATGTCTTCCCCCGACCAAGCCGCCCAACGCAGTCTCCAGCAAACGCTGCAATGGTATAGCAGCTTTCACCGCCACGGCCGCTATCGCCCTAGCCCCGAACTCCAAGCCGCCGTCCGCCCCCAACTGCAAACCCTCCAAGCCGCCTTAACGAAACTGGAACACAACGCGATCCGAATCGCGGCCTTTGGGTTGGTGAGCCGGGGGAAATCGGCGGTGCTCAATGCCTTGATGGGGGAGCAAACGCTGATCACCAGTCCGATTAATGGCGAAACGAAATACCCCCAATCGGTGCGGTGGCAGGTGGGGGATGGGGTGCAAATTGAATTGATTGATACGCCGGGCTTGGATGAAATTGCCGGCCAGGCGCGGGCCCAAATGGCCCAGGATGTGGCGCGGCAGGCGGATTTAATCCTGTTTATTGTGGCGGGGGATATGACGCGGACGGAGTATGAAGCCCTGCGGGATTTACGCCAAAGCCAGAAGCCATTAATTTTGGTTTTTAATAAAATTGATCTTTATCCAGAACTGGATCAGGGGTTGATCTATCAGCAGTTACAGCGGTGGGCGGGGTCGGGAGCAGAGGATCGGGCGTTACAGGCGTTGCTGTCTCCGGCGGAGGTGGTGCGGGTGGCGGCGGCTCCGGCTCCGGTGTTGGTGCGATCGCAATGGCCCGATGGCCGCATTCAGGAAACCTGGGAAACGCCGCCCCCGAATATTGAACCGCTGCGGGGGAAAATCTTGGAGCTACTCCAACGGGAGGGGCGATCGCTCCTCGCCCTCAATGCTTTAGTCCAGGCAAGGGAAGCAACGGAAACCCTGGTGCAAAAAACCCTGGAACTGCGGGCTACGGAAGCCGAGACGATGATTCTACAATATGCGCGGTGGAAGGGGTTGATCGTGGGGTTAAACCCGATTGTGGTGTTGGATGTTTTAGGGGGGGCGATCGCCGACCTCGCCCTGATTCGCAGTTTAGCCAAACTCTACGGCCTGCCGATGACCAGTTTTGCGGCGGAAAAATTATGGCGAAAAATCCTGTTTAGTTCCGGTACGTTGTTACTCTCAGAATGGGGCAGTACCTTGGTATTGGGAGCGGGAAAAACCGCCAGCCTCGGGGAGCCTTCCCTCTGGGGAACCTGGACAACCACCGCCCTTCTCCAGGGGGGTTTAGCCGCCTATGGGGCCTATGTGGTGGGCAAAGTGGCCCAGCAATACCTTGAACAGGGTTGCACTTGGGGAGAAGGGGGCATCAATACAACCATCCAAACCATTCTCAACCAAATGGATCGCCACATGGTACTCGCCCGTCTCCGTCAAGACTTGCAACATTTTTAAATCAACCATGGACACGCTCAACAATGCCCTTTCGGTGGCAGGTTTAACCGATTACCTGAAAAGCACCCTCGAAGAAGACCCCAACCTCCGCCATATTTGGGTGGTGGGGGAGGTGACAGCGGCCAAACAGCATCCGGTGGGGCTATTCCTGACGTTGGGCGACCCCGATGCGGAGGCCCAAATTCAGGGGGTGGTGTGGAATGGGGTGCGATCGCGCCTCAAGCATCAACCCCGACCCGGCGAACGGGTGGCGGTGTTAGGCTCCCTGAGCCTCTATAGCAAACGGGGGGAATATCGTCTCCAGATTGTCCAAATTCTCCCCCAGGGGGAAGGATTCCAGGCGCTGCGCTTGCAACAGTTGCGATCGCGCCTCGCCGCTGAAGGCCTCTTTGATCCGCTGCAAAAACGCCCCCTTCCCCCCCATCCCCAAACCATCGCCGTGATCACCGCCCCCACTGCTGCGGCTTGGGGAGATATCCAACGCACGATCTCATCCCGCAATCCGGGGATAACGCTCCTGTTTGCCCCCGCCACCGTCCAGGGGGAACAGGCCCCCCCTAGCATTGCCGCCGCCTTTGCTCAGGTGGAGCGGGATGGCCGGGCGGAGGTGGTGATTTTGGCACGGGGGGGCGGTGCCACGGAGGATCTGGCTTGTTTTAATGATGAGCGGGTGGTGCGGGCCATTGCGGAATGTACCCGCCCGGTGGTGACGGGGATCGGCCATGAGCGGGATCAGACGTTGGCGGATCTAGTGGCGGATGTGAGCGTGCATACGCCGACGGCGGCAGCGGAATGGGTGGTTCCCCTGGCGAGTCAGCAATGGCGGGAGCATCAACAGCGGGGCGATCGCCTCCATCGTGCCTTTACCCATCGCCTCAACCAAGAACAAAACCGCCTCACCCAATTAAAAACCCGCCTTGGCCGTCTCCCCCATCAAGCCCATAGCCTCCAACAGGCCCGGATTCGCCATCAAATCCTCCGGGAAAAACTAGCGGCCCTTGATCCCCATGGGGTTTTGCAACGGGGGTATGCGATCGCCCAATATCCCCAAGGGGGTTTACCCTTGGTTGCGGATCTGCGGGGGGGAGAAACGTTAATTTTGCATTTGGCCGATGGTCAAGTGGAGGTGCGGGTGATGGCCATTGGAACAGATCCGAAAAAATAAGCCGAAAACCTTGACAAAATCCCGAACGACGCTGCTATACTTACAAAGGTTAAAACAAAACGTATTGGGGCGTCGCCAAGCGGTAAGGCATCGGGTTTTGGTCCCGACATTCCCAGGTTCGAATCCTGGCGCCCCAGCTTTCAAAGGCGAGAAGCATTGACTTCTCGCCTTTTTGTTGTCTTGGAGCGCATTGTTGTCTTGGGGCGAAAAATTTTTGTGCCTCCGGCAGGCTTACGCCAACGCCCCTACAGGGATCCTCTAGATCGACGACCGATTCAGCCGACCACTGAATGCCCCATTAAACCCGCGTTAGGAGTTGATTGAGAATCTCCTGGCCCCGCCCATTAAACACCTGCACCCGAATCGTGTGGGGTTCACTGGGTCGCCAAGCCACCTGATAACGAATATCACCATTGCGCCAAGTATAAATACGCCGTTGGGCATTGCCGCCCACCGTTGCCCCTTGCAGGCTAATGCTGCTCCCGTTGCGCTTATGTTCACCATAATAGGTGAGTGTATTGTTGTAGTAGTCGATCGCAACGTACCAAGTGCTATTGGCAAAGTTGCCCACCGGCAAGCTTTGTGCCTCTACGGCTGCGGGCCAACTCCCCTGAACGACCAAGGGCGTACCTAATCCCAAAAGCGCAATCAGTGCGAATTCACTTACTTTCATCGGTCTATTACCAAAAAGGGTTAAACCGTTCCAGTATATTCGCGTTCTTAAAAATGGGCGATACTGGATTTGAACCAGTGACCCCTTCCGTGTGAAGGAAGTGCGCTACCCCTGTGCTAATCGCCCGTAGTCCTTTACCTTAAGGGACAGGAATCAAGCTTGTCAAGTCTTTTCCTCGGCAGTAGGGGCGAAAAATTTTTAAGGGCGAAAAATTTTTCGCCCCTACAACGATTTGGGAGAATGTCCCTATTCGCATCGCGTACCGATCAATGCTACAACCAGATTCCAGATAGCCTAACGTTGCAGAGGGATGGAAGAATGTTGCGCCGCTGGAAGCAGTTTATTTTTACCGTCCTGGGGATTATTTTTCGTCATCCGGTCACAGGCACAACGCTGATTCCGATTTTGCCTGATGGTCGCATTGTTCTAGTCCGGCGACGGGATACGGGAACTTGGGGGTTGCCCGGTGGTTTAATTGATTGGGGTGAAACCATCTCCGAATGTGCCGGGAGGGAACTCAAGGAAGAAACCGGCCTGGATTTGGTGGCGATTCAGCGCCTGGTGGGGGTTTATTCTGCCCCTGATCGCGATCCCCGCTTGCATTCCCTCAGTATTTTGTTGGCGGTGACGGTGCGGGGACAGTTTGCGGTGGGGGATGCGGTGGAAATTAGCCATGTGCAAGCCTTTGAGCGCGATCGCCTCCCCTTGGGTAATCTCAGCCATGATCATGACCGCCAACTGCAAGATTATCTCAAGGACTTAACCACTATTGCCTAGGAAAACCCTGAACCGAGAAAAATTTTTTTGCAATTTGTAAAATTTGTGAAATCATGGGTCACAACGCTTACTAAAATTGCTCGCTTCTTAGTAGTTGAATGATTACAATGCAGGCTCCGCCAATTCGCATCGCTCGCATTCGCCTTGCTCAAGGGCAAATCTTTTGGCGTGAAGTGGGCAAAGGCTCAACGATTATCTTTCTCCACGGCGCATTGACTAACGGCAGTCAATGGCTGCCGATTTTAGACCAATTGGGCTGCCGCTACCATTGCATTGCTCCGGATCTCCTGGGTTGTGGGGAATCAGAATCGCCCCCAGCGGCCCAGTCCATTCATTCCCAAGCGGAATGTTTAGCGGACTACATTGAAGCCCTCCATTTAGAGGATGTGTATTTGGTGGGCCATTCCATGGGGGCTTGGATTGCCTCCCATTATGCGATCGCCCATCCTGAGCGGATCGCGGGGATGATCCTCCTCGCCCCGGAGGGGGTGGATTTGCCCGATCGCCACCAACGTTGGGCCCAAGAATTGCAACTCACCAGCCCCATGCCCCTCATTCCCTGGGGTCTCAAGTTGATTAAACCTTTCAGCAAACTGTTCAACCGTCACCACAGGATCAGCCAACTTTTAGATTATCGCCATCAACTCCTGGCCTGTCCCACCAGTTGCCGGTTGTTGTTTAAGCGACGGGAAGCCGAAATTGCCCAGGAGATGCTCAATGAGAAATTAGGGGATTTGAAAACCAAAATCCTCGTTTTACAAGGGGGCCAGGATCACCCGATGCAAATTCTCCAAAGTAAGACCTATACCAAGCTGGCCCCCTATGCCAAGCTGCGGATGCTCAAAAATGGCGGCTGGGATTTGGTGGAGCAATGGTCGGAGCAGGTGGCCCGGGAAATTGAACAATTTTTAGTGACGACGGTGACAAGGCGATGAGCCATGTGCTGATCATTGCTTCGCACCCGATTCCCTACATTGCCCCCCTGTTTCGGGAAATGGTGGCTCAGGGGTGGTCTTTTGAAGTGGTTTATTGCTCTGGGGAGGGTTTGGAGGCTTATCAGGATCAGGATTTTGGCGAGGCGATCGCCTGGGATCTCCCCCTCCTCTCTGGTTATCCCGCCCAAATTTTACCCAATCAATCCCCTTGGCCGGGCTTAGGGCGGTTTTGGGGGTTGTGCAATCTTCAACTTTGGCAACAGGTGAGGGGGGCGGATGTGGTGATTTGTTATACCGGCTATGTTTACGCCAGTTTTTGGATTGCGGCCCTCAGCGCCCAATGGCATCGCAAGGGCTTTATTTTTAGCAGCGATGCCCATAGCCTCGCCTCCCGCCATGGCCAAACCTGGAAAGCTAAACTGAAACCCTGGATTTTACCCTGGCTCTACGGTGTGGGGGATAGTATTTTAGTTTCCACAGGCTTGGCGGTGGAGATGGTGGCGGGTTTGGGGATTGAGCGCGATCGCATTTTTTTCACGCCCTTTGTGGCGGATAACGCTTGGTGGCTAGCCCAATCGGCTCAGGTGGATATTGCCGCCGTGCGGGCGGAATGGGGGATTCCCCTCGATGCCGTCGTGATCATCTTTTGTGCCAAGCTTCAGCCCTGGAAACGGCCCGCTGATCTCCTCGCTGCCTTTCAAACCGCCAATGTTCCCAATAGTTATCTCCTCTACATTGGCAATGGCCCCCTCCGGGACGAACTCACCAGCCTGGCCCAGGGGGATGAGCGGGTACGGTTCCTCGGTTTTTGCAATCAAACACAATTACCGGCGATCTACACAGCGGCGGATCTGCTTTGCCTCTGCTCCGATTATGAACCCTTTGGCGTGGTGGTCAATGAGGCGATGCTCTGCGGTTGTGGCGTGGTGGTGAGCGATCGCGTTGGGGCGCGGGAATTGGTGGAGCCGGGGAAAACGGGGGCGATTTATCCCTGTGGCGATCGCCCTGCCCTCAAGGCTGTTTTACAGGATCTCCTAGCCGATCCCCCCCGGCTCCGGCAAATGGGCCAAGCCGCCCGCGAGCGCATGGCCCAATGGTCGCCCCGGCAAAATGTTGCGGCTCAAGGGGAGGCGATCGCCCGCGTTCTCCAAAATCGCTAAACCGCCCAACTTAGGGTTGGCTCAACCCGACGAAAACTCAACCTTGGCGTTTCTGGAATCTGAATTTGGGCCCCCTCCCAATCCACCCCACTGAGGATCGCCCGCTCCCAATTTACCTGTTGCAATGTGGCTTGCTTGAGAATCGCATCCGTAAGATTAGCCCGCTCTAAAGAAGCTCCCGACAAGTTCGCTTGCGTGAAGTTCGCCCCCTGAAGATCCGCCCCCTGGAAATGGGCCGATTGGCAGTTGGTCGCCGTCAGATTGGCCCCGCTCAACTTCGCCCCCTGGAGGCGGGTATCGGTGAGGTTTACCCCTTCAAGATCCATCCCACTGAGATCCACATCCCGGACAAAGGCCGCGCTCAAATTAACACCATTGAAAGATGCGCCGCTGACATTCGCTTCACTGAGACGCGCTTCTGCTAAATTCGCCCAATTGAAATTACTGCCGCTGAGATTAGCTTGACGGAGATTGACCTTTTGGAGATTGGCCCCACAAAGGTTTGCGCCCCAGAGATTAGCGCGGCGCAGGTTCGTATGACTGAGATTGGCCCCTGCTAATTTAGCGCGGGGGAGTTTGGCCTGCACCATAAAGGCCCCCGAGAGATTGGCTTTGGTTAAATCCGCATCCGCCAGCTTACTATCGCTGAGTTTAGCGCATTGCAAATCTGCCCAATTCAAACAGGCTCCGGTGAAATCCGCTTTCGTCAAAAAGGCGCGACTCAACTGCACACCCCGTAAATTGGCTTCGCGAAAGTTGACCCCGATCAGGGTTTGACCCCGCAGGTCTGCACCACTGAGGTCAATGCCACTGAAATCACGTTGGCCGCGCTCATATCGTTGGAGAAGTGAATGAACATCCATAGGGGCAATTCACTAAATGGGGTGGAAAAGCCAGCGATCGCCCGACAACCCTGACGCATCTTCGCTATCTTTTGCCTATTGTAAGGGCGATTTCTGCTGCCTTGAATCTCAAGCCGCCAATCTCCCCCAATTGTTTAAAAAAGTTTAAAAATCTACAATCCTCACTCTCCTGTTGCCATCACTGGTTGCCATCACTTCCGAGATTTTACGGAGGAATTGAAACAGAGGGGCAAAGGAGCCAAAAAGCTACAAAGAATAGATTTGGCCATCCAGTAAAATGCGTGTGATCCCCTTCGCTTGTAAATAAACACGGGTTTTTTCAAACAGCTTACTATCGGGAACTTTAATCACTCGATGCGATCGCTGCTGAGAAAATCGCCGGGCCACCCGATGATTATCAAAAATGGGTAACGTCCGTTGGCCCGTTTCATCGGAGGGAATGGCCCCCAAATCGCCAAATTCATGGAGGGGGCGGGTAATCAGTTCCGCCATGCGGTCAATCACCAGATAACAAGTACGGGGCAGGGTAGCGCGGGAAAGGGGTAGGACTTCCACCTCCGTAGGGGAAGATACGGACGGGGAAAATTCCGCAGGATCCTCGTCGTCTTCATCATCATCGTCCTCCTCCTCATCCCAATCGCCATCATCATCAAATTCATCATCCTCATCCCCCAAAGGATTGACGTTATCCTCCAAAATATCTGCGATCGCCTCCTCCGGTTCCTGCTCCTGCTCTGGGGTTGAGGTGCTATTAACCCCCGTTGTAATAATACGACGGGCTTTTTTCGGCATGACGATCGGGTTCAAGTCAACGGATTCAGTCTCCGTCGGCGTGGACACCTTGGGTTCAGGGGCAATCGGTTCGGGAAAAATGACGGCTTCCGGTGGAGGGGATGGCCGCTTTTGTGGCTTCGGTGTCGCCGATTGAACAGGTTCCTCATCCTGATGGGTATATTGCTTTAACACCGTTGCCGCTCCATTGGGGGTGCGGCTCAGGCGTTTTTGTTGGATCAGGTGTTCATATTCCTGTTCATTCAAACGACTTTTGAGAAAGCGACTAATGGTCGAACTACTCACACTAAAGCGTTCCGCCAGCGTTGAGGTGGTCTCATGGGGGGTTTGATACAGGGTGAGAATTTCCTGCTTATCGGACTCCGTTAACTTTCTGGGACTCATGCTTCTTCTGCGGTAGCGGTGGCTCGTCTGCGCCGACTCTTACGGGGCCGACTAGAAATTTCAAATTCGAGCGCGGCTCCAATGGCTAATAAGATACCACTAAAGACGAAAAACACCTCGATAAAGCCGCCACTGGTATAGTCTGGCAGGGTAGCTGCATATTTAAACCACATATCTGCAAGATATTTGGCCAGAGCAGCGGCGGCAATCATCTGCCAGGAGCGGGCAAAGGTTCCCCCCCAGAAGGCAAACAGGAGCATGACGGCAATGATCAACAGTGCCACGTCAGAGATGATGTAAAAAGAGTTGATCGGGCTGGCAAACTCTTCCAGGGTTGCTTGGAGGTGATCGACCCAGACCGGCACAGGGTGGGCGGGGGCTGATTCCTCCGGCTCATCGGCCAGTACCACTTCAATGCTAGAACTGACGGGTTCGGGGAGTTCAACGGCGGCGGCGGGTTGGGCGATCGCAATCCACACCGCTAGGGCGATACCCGCCAAGGCAATAATACTCAGGGTAATCCACTGCCAAACCGCTAAACTTAAACGCTTCGAGAGTACCGCCAGCACCATGCCAACGCCCAGGGAAATATAAAAGACCATGTAAAACAAATCAGCGGGGGATACCTCCGGGTCAAGTTCCCAATAGATTTCCCAAAATCCAAAAATCACATCAGCAATGAAGTAGGCCAAAATTCCCAAGCCAATGCCCAGCCAGACGTTGCGACCGCTGGCAATCTTCGGACTTTGCCAGTTGCGATAACAGAGGGCAACCCCGGCTACGAAGGGGACACATTCAGCGACATAGGTTCCCCAGAGATACCACAGGGTTTCTTCTACCTCCGGCTGTACCACACTCAGCAGGAAAAAACCTAGGGACAGTACGCCCCAGACAATACCGGCAATAATCACAGTCTTGCTGGCCGGCCAAGATTGGGATTCCGATGGGTTGTCAACAGAGCTAGTCATAGGTTACTCAGTGAGGTGGACGGTTCTGTAATCCGGCGGATAGGGTGCAACGGGGTGCGCAACCCTTTCCTATATTAATCCAAGAAATGCCCCAGACAAGGCTGGGGCATTTTTTCGCGAAATCGGGGTAGGATACCTACCCCCACCGATGGCTATTGAAGCAACCCGGCACTTTCTTGGTTGTACTCCTCTAGCTCAATGGTGACGGGCTTGGCGTTCCAAATTTCCGTCACATATTCATGGATGGTGCGATCGCTGGAGAACTTACCCATGCGAGCGGCATTGAGGATTGACATCCGCGTCCAGCGGTCTTGATCCAAATAGGCCGCCCCCACCTTGACCTGACATTCCAGATAGGCCCGGAAATCCGCCATCAACATATATTGATCATGGTAGAGCAGGGAATCAATCAGGGGTTTAAACAGATCGCGGTTGCCGTGGGAGAAATACCCCGAAGCAATGCGATCGATCACGCCCCGCAGTTCCGCATCATTGTGGTAATAGGCCATGGGGTTATAGCCCTGCATTTTCATCGCCGCCACTTCTTCCGCCGTTAAACCAAACAGGAAAAAGTTTTCCGGCCCGGCTTCTTCGCGAATTTCAATATTCGCGCCGTCCAACGTGCCGATGGTCAGCGCCCCATTCATGGCAAACTTCATATTTCCCGTCCCGGAGGCTTCTTTGCCAGCGGTAGAAATTTGCTCAGAGAGATCAGCGGCGGGGTAAATTTTTTCCCCTAGGGAAACATTGAAGTTGGCTAGAAACACCACCTTGAGGCGATCGCGCACATCGGGATCTTTATTGACAATCTCCGCCACCGCATTCACCAGCTTAATCACCAACTTAGCCATAAAATAGCCCGGAGCCGCCTTACCGCCAAAAATAAACGTATAGGGGACAATCTCCACCGCTGGATTTTGCTTAATGCGGTTGTACAGCGCGATGATGTGCAGCACATTCAACAACTGGCGTTTATATTCGTGAATCCGCTTCACCTGCACATCAAAAATTGAATTGGGATTCACCTCAATATTGTTCTTTTTCCAGATGTAGTCCGCTAAGTCCTGTTTATTCGCGGCCTTGATCCTTCGCCATTCCTCACAAAACTGGGGATCATCAATGAATTGCTCCAGTTTACGCATTTCATCGAGATTTTTCACCCAGTCCATGCCAATGCGATCCTTCATCAGCTTTGCTAACCGGGGGTTACAGAGCAACACCCAGCGGCGAGGGGTCACGCCATTGGTTTTGTTGATGAATTTATCGGGCCACAGTTGGGCAAAATGCTTCAGCGTATCCTGCTTGAGCAACTCCGTATGCAACGCTGCCACCCCATTGATGGCATGGCTGCCTACACAGGCTAAATTAGCCATGCGGACAGATTTGTGATCCCCTTCTTCAATAATGGAGAGTTGACTGAGTAACCCCTTATCTTTCGGGAACCAGGTGCGAATATCTTCGAGGAAACGATGGTTAATTTCATAGATGATCTCTAAATGGCGCGGCAACAGCGTGCCAAACAGATCCACAGACCACCGTTCTAAGGCTTCCGGCATCAACGTATGGTTGGTATAGGCCAGGGTTTTTTGGGTAATGTACCAAGCCTTATCCCAATCCATATTGTGCTCATCCACCAACAGACGCATCAGTTCCGCCACACTCACCGCTGGGTGGGTGTCGTTCAACTGAATGGCGAAATGCTCATGGAGATTGTCCAGACTGGGATTAATCCGCAGATGGCGGCGGATAATGTCTTGCAGGGATGCGGAGACAAAGAAATATTGCTGTTCGAGGCGCAATTGCCGCCCTTGGGGGGTGTTGTCGTTGGGATACAGAACTTTAGAGATATTCTCGGAGGACATTTTGCTGGCCACCGCGCCATCGTAGTCCCCAGCGTTAAAGGCATCAAAGTTGAAGTCTTTATCTTCCCCTGCCTCTGCCCGCCACAGCCGTAGGGGATTCACCGTGTTCGTGTTAAAGCCGGGAACCGGCGTGTCGTAGGGAATGGCGGTGATGGTGCGATCCGCAACCCAGGTGACTTTGGGCTGGCCTTTCTCGTTGTGGGCCATTTCCGTATGGCCACCGAGTTTCACCGCTACCGTGGCTTCCGGGCGGGGAATTTCCCAAGGATTACCATAGCGCAACCATTTATCGGGAATTTCCACCTGCCAACCATCACGGATCTGTTGGTGGAAAATGCCAAATTCGTAGCGGATGCCGTAGCCAATGGCGGGAATTTCTAAATTGGCGAGGGAATCGAGGAAGCAGGCGGCGAGTCGCCCTAGGCCGCCGTTACCGAGGCCGGGATCATGTTCTTGATCGAGGATTTCACCCCAGTTGAGGCCGGCATCTTCGATCACTTTTTTCATGTCCTCGTAGATGCCGAGGTTGATCATGTTGTTTTCCAAATGGCGGCCCATGAGGAATTCGGCGGAGAAGTAGCAAACGACTTTGACGTTTTGCTCTTCGTAGGTGTTCATCGTTTTGATGAAGCGGTGGATGAGGCGATCGCGCACTGTATAGGCCAGAGCCATATAGAAGTCGTTCGCCGTAGCCCAGCGATAGTATTTGCCTTGGATGTAAAACAAATTATCGGCAAAAGCCCGCTTCAGGGTCTCCGGACTCATACCAGTCCGGTCATCTTCAACCCGAATTTGGACGGTTTCTTTGGGGGGAATATTCGTTTGCACGGGAATTGCTTGCTCCTAAATCCGGCAGTGCTTGGATTTATTGTGCCGTGATCTGGGCAATCATGTGTGCTTCTTAATACTCTCTTTGAGTCATCGAGTCATTTAGGACGCTCTGATCGAGAGATTGGCCCCATGGGTTTAATAGACTTCCCACCAGCCAAAGGCAGGGCCAATGAAGCGGATCACGAACCAACCTGTAGCTAAGGTGCCGATCCCAATCCAGGCTCCCCGGGTGGTGATCTTCATGAATTGCTCAGATTGGCTTTTGGTGATCGGGATCCACGGCAAAATTCGGGATTCTTGGCCGTACTTTTCACCGAGGGATGCTTTGCGACGTTTGGATTCACCCATGATCGTTTCGATAGTGAGGTTGGGGTTTATGATATCAAACCCTGGGGTTGGGGGGATAGGAAACGGGGTTTAGTCTTGGATGTAGTCGGTTCCTTGGATGAGGGCGAGTTCGGCGCGGACGAATTCTCGGCCCAAGTAGAGGGCATGATCCAAACGGGAGAGGGGACAGGGTTGAGCCTGCTCGGTGATTTTCATGCCCAGTTCTTTGGCGGTGCGGCCCGTGAAGGTGGCGGTGGGGGTGCGCTGGACTTTGCCCCGCACGGGGATGGGTTTGCCGGTCTCAGGGTCGAGGGCGAGGCCTTTTTCGCTGATCGTGTTGGTGTAGTGGGCGGCACAGATTAAACCGGCTTCCCGATTGAGGAAGATGATGAAGTAACCATCGGGATCGAGGTCAATGAATCGCTTGGAGAGTTGGTCGTCGAGGGCCGCTAAGTCTGTGGCCTGGGGGGAAGATTGCACCATGGGCATTCAATGAAACAGTCCGGCTCCCCATTGTACCAATTAGCGGCCAGCGGGGACGGGGACGGGGGCGGGCGATCGCCCCAAGTTATGGCTGGTTTCTCCCTCGGTTTTCAGTACGTCAATATTGAAGCAGTAGCCGACGTTGCGGACGGTTTGGATTAAGCTCGGCCGGTCAGTGCGATCCGCGCTAGCGTACCCATCGCTCTGAGGAACGAGTTTTTTCCGCAAGGAAAGGACGTGGGTGTCAATGGTGCGGGGATTATCAATGGCATCGGGCCAAGCACGATGGAGGAGTTCTGAACGGCTCAGAGGTGCGCCTTCGGCTTGGGCAAGGACGTAAAGGAGGCTAAATTCTTGGGGGGTGAGGTCAATATAGCGACCGTAGAGATGCACCCGCCGCTGAACGAGATCAATGCTCAAATCGCCATAGTTCAACAACAGGGGTACGCTGGTGACGCGACAACGGCGCAACAAGGCATCCACCCGCGCCATTAATTCCTGCATCCCAAAGGGTTTCTTTAAATAGTCATCGGCTCCGGCCTTCAGGCCGGTGACGACATCGTGACTACTGTCTTTGGCGGAAAGGATGAGTACGAGGGATTGTCGCTGCTGGAACAGCCATTGACAGAGTTCTAAGCCATTGCCATCGGGGAGATCTGGCTCCAGGATCACCAAAGGGGGCTGATGGCGGTTGAGGAATTCCCGCGCTTGCTGCAAACTGGCAGCTTGGTGGATGCGATAGCCCGCCTGTTGGAGATGCCAACCGAGGAGCGATCGCAAATGGGGATTACTTTCGATGATGAGTATTTGACCTGAACCCACGGAGCCAAACCTACCAAGTGCGCAATGTCTCCTTACCATAACAAAGACTGTTACAAAATGTTGTAACACTGGCTACGAGTTAATTTCCGAGGCTGAAAGGCCAGCATTCTCTGAAATTCAAGCTAGACTAACCCCTAATTAACCCGGATGGGGTTTGCTCCCTTTCGGATGTGGTGTGAGTTTGAGTTTTGCAGCCATGGTACTACATTATCGAAATCCCCAAACCCTGACAGCGGCAGAAGATCAACGGGCTTGGGTGGAAATTGACCTCGATGCGTTACGGTGCAATGTTCGGCAGATTTTGAGCATTTTGCAACCGGGGACAGCATTGATGGCGGTGGTGAAGGCGGATGCCTATGGCCATGGGGTGATCCCCATTGCCCGCACGGTGTTGGGGGCGGGGGCGCAACGGTTGGCGGTGGCCACCTCCCAGGAGGGGATCGCATTGCGCCAAGCGGGGATCACTGCGCCGATTTTGGTGTTGGGGGCGATTCACCGTCGCGATGAAATTGAGGCGATCGCCGATTTCAACTTAGAACCTACCCTCTGCACCCCCCAACAGGCCCTCACCCTTTCCCAGGTGTTGGAGGATTTGGATCAAACCCTGCCGGTACATCTCAATATTGATACGGGGATGTCGCGGTTGGGGACACCCTGGCAGGAGGCTCTAGCTCTGGTGCAATGGGTGCAACGCTTGCCCCGCTTGGCGTTGGCCAGCGTCTATTCCCACTTTGCCACCGCCGATGACCCTGATCCCCAGTTCATGAATTGCCAACATCAGCGTTTTCAGGCCATGGTGGCGGAATTGCGATCGCACCAGATCCATCCCCCTGCTCTGCACATTGCCAACTCTGCGGCCCTATTGAGTGATTCCAACCTGCATTACGATTGGGTACGGGCTGGTTTAGCTCTTTATGGCCTTTATCCCGCCCCCCATTTAGCCCACACTATCCCGCTAAAACCCGTGATGACGGTGCGGGCGCGGATTACCCAGGTGAAGCAAATTCCCGCCGGAACAGGGGTGAGCTATGGCCATCATTATGTGAGCGATCGCCCCATTACCTTAGCTGTCGTTGGCATTGGCTATGCCGATGGTATCCCCCGGCTCCTCAGTCAGAAAATGCAGGGGTTACTGCGGGGGGAATGGGTGGCGCAAATTGGCGCAATTACGATGGATCAATTGATGATTGATGTGAGCGATTTTCCTGATGTGAAGCCGGGGGAAGTGGTGACGCTCCTGGGCCAGGATGGCAAGCGGCACATCACCGCTGAAGATTGGGCAAACCTGATAGGTACGATTAGCTGGGAAATCCTCTGTGGATTTAAGCAACGTTTACCCAGGGTTTATCGGGATGGGGAGAGCTAGAGCCATTGGTTTGAGTTTATTGATGATTTTCGGGGGGGTAATCCCTCCCGCTTGGGGACAATCGGAGCAGGTGGTGGCCTGCGAGATCCTGATTGCTGGGGGAGGATTAGCAGGAACCGCCGCCGCCTATGAGGCCCTGTTAGCGGGGCGCACCGTTTGTTTAACGGAAATCACCGATTGGATCGGGGGTCAAATTTCCGCCCAAGGCACATCGGCCTTGGATGAACGTACCACCCAACGGCAACAGAACTTTTTCCCCCGTGGCTATCAAGACCTGCGATCGCGCCTCGCCCACCATTATGGCCGCCTCAATCCCGGTAACTGTTGGGTGAGTGAGGCTTGCTTTTTGCCCGCCGATGGCGATCGCCTCCTCCAGGAAATGCTCACCGCAGCAGCCCGCAAGGGCCGGGGCAAACTCCACTGGTTCCCCAATACCGTAATTAAAGATTTAGAGATGGGGGAAAGCAGGATTGAGGGGGCGATCGCCATCCAACACCGGCCCGCCCCCGGCACAACACCGTTAAACACAGAACCCCTTTCCGCCATCCTCCTTGATGCCTACGATCCCCAACCTTCCCCCCGCCTGAATAAAACCCTGATCCGCTTTGTCCCCGCTGGAGAGCATTGGATTGTTATTGAAGCCACCGAAACCGGCGAACTCCTCCCCCTCGCCCAAGTCCCCTACCGCCTCGGCATCGATCCCCGCTCCCCCCTCGAACCTTCTGCATCTAGCCCCACCCCCGACCCCTACTGCACCCAAGGCTTCACCTACACCTTCGCCATGGAGGCCACCGCCGACCCCCAACCCCAAACGCCGCCCCCCTTCTATAACCGCTACGCCCCCTACTACAGCTACGAACTGCCCCGCCTCGCCAATTTCAATCTCGTCTTCACCTACCGCCGCATTTGGGATCACAACCTCAACCGTACCGGCACGCGCCAGGATAACCGCCTCAGTGTCAGCCCTGGGGATATCTCGATGCAAAACTGGACTTGGGGCAATGATTATCGCCCCGGCACGGCGGAGGATAATCTGATCTATACCCATGAGCAGCTTCAGGCCTTGGGGCAACTGGAGCCGGGGCAATGGCAGGGGGGCTTAAGGGTGGTAACGCTCCAAGCTGCTGAAGAGTTAGCCCTCAGTTACTACTATTGGCTCGTGGCAGGAACCACTGATTCCCAATTGGGGGACGGCGTGAAACAGCCCCACCCCAACCACCGCTATCTCCAAGGCTTTGAGAGTCCCATGGGTACAGCCCACGGTTTATCGAAATACCCCTATATGCGGGAGGGCCGCCGCATCATCGGCCGCCCTAGTCCTGGTTATCCCGATGGTTTTGCCGTCGCAGAAATTGATATTAGTCGCACCGATTATGAGCAGTCTTTTTATCGGGAAACCCTCAGTTCCGCCACCTATCGCGCCCTGCGCACGTTCCTCGCTGGCCGTCAAACCGCCGTCGTCGTCGCTAACCAAACCCCCTACCCCACGGCCCCGATCCGTCGTCGCGCCGCCATTTTCCCCGATGCTGTGGGCATTGGTCATTATGCGATCGACTTTCACCCCTGCATGGCCTTGAGTCCGCCGGAAAAGCCGGGTAATTTTGAGCGGCCCGGTGAACGTCAGGGAGCCGGGGCGGCTTATCCCTTTCAGATTCCGCTACGGGCGATGATTCCCCAGGATGTGGATAATTTATTGGTGGCGGGGAAAAGTATTGCCACCAGCCATATTGCAGCGGCGGCCTATCGGGTGCATTCCTTTGAATGGTCGGCGGGGGCAGCGGCGGGGACGGTGGCGGATTTCTCGCTGCGCCATGGGATTTTGCCGCCGGTTTTGATTGAGGGTTTGCCCCGGCCGCAACCGTTGTTGCGGCAATTGCAAGGGGAGTTAGACCGGGCGGGCAATTACACCACGTTTCCCAATACATCGATCTTTAACGAAGATTGGCAACAGTGGCGATAGATGATTAAACCAATCTCGTGCCATGGCTCTGCCGTGGCACAGGGATGAGGCGGCTCTGCCGCCTGGAGGCAGAGCCTCGGAGATGGCGTTACTTGGCAGAGCCAAGTAACGAGTTGGAACGAGTGGGATCCAGCAATGGGATTTTACAAACCGGGCAAATTTAAGCCGCTGGTGAGTTCTTCCATCCGTTCCCGCATCGTTTGGGTGGATTTATCGTAGGCATCCATCATGGCTTCAAACACCATTTTGGACAATTCTTCAGCCCCAACTTCGAGGCCCGCAGGGGTAATTTCGACGCGGCGGGGTTCTTGGTTGCCGCTCAGAACCACCGTGACGGTTCCTGCTTCGTTGTGGCCGAAAATCTCCATTTGCTCTAGCTCATCTTGGAGCTTTTTGGCATCTTGCTGCACCTGCTGGGCTTTTTTGAAGGCTTCGGTAAGTTCCTTCATTTTGCCCAGACCAAAACCAAATCCTTTTCCTTGCGTCATACCTAATTTCTGTTGGGGATGATTGTACTGACCCTGACGATTGTAATGGATTGTCGCCGCCATCGCCGGCCTTGGGAGGGGATTAATGGGCGATCGCCTCCCCTCCAATGCTGATGGCCATGGCCTTAAGCCACGCTAAATTCCCCTAAAACCTTCACCTCTGGCCGCAGGGTTAACGACCAATGTTTTTCCACTTGGCTCTGGACATGGCGAATAATTTCAAAAATATCCTGGGCTTTGGCGTTGCCGCAGTTGAGGATGAAATTGGCATGGCGATGGGCCACTTGAGCGCCGCCAATTTGGAACCCCTTGAGGCCAATTTGCTCGATCAGCCAGCCAGCGGTATAGGGGTCGGGGTTACGGAAGACGCTGCCACAACTGGGGAGGTGGTAGGGCTGGGATTGTTTGCGGTTTTGGAGGTTTTGGTTAGTGAGGGCCATGACTTCGCTGCGGCTGCCTCCAAGTTGGAGTTGGAAGGTGGCCCGGAGCACAAGGCGGCGATCGCCCTGCAAACTGGAATGGCGATAGCGATAGTGAAAATCTTGAGGATAGAGGGTTTCAATCCTGCCGTCGGGGTTGAGGATCTCCGCCTCGATCAAGGAATCCGCAATACAACTGTGGTGCGCTCCGGCGTTCATCACCACCGCTCCCCCTACGGTTCCGGGAATGCCCACTGCCCACTCTAGCCCCTGCCAACCCCGTTTCGCCGCCCGCCAAGCTAACCGAGGAATCGGCTCCCCCGCCCCCGCAATCACTCTGCCCGTCCCTTCATCAAACTCACTAAAGCGCAGATGGCGAGTGCTGATCACTAAACCGGGCAGGCCGCGATCGCTAATTAACAAATTTGACCCTGCCCCTAAAAGAGTAATGGGCAGATCCCGTGCATCTGCCCAAGCAAAACAGGCTTGCAAATCGGTTTCGGTTTGGGGAGAGGCATACCATTCCGCCGGCCCACCGACGCGGAAAGAAGTAAAGCTGGCTAAGGTAACGCGGGGTTTAATCTGGCATTGTCCACCGGGAAGGTTAACCGGGTTGAGAGCATAGGTAGACGAACCAGGATAAAGATAGGTTTTCGTCGTTGCGGGAAGATCGGAGGACAGAGTCATGGCCACAATGGTTTGAAAAAGCAAAAGGTTTCAGGGCGGAAGCGGTCAACGTGCAGCCTGATGGAGCGTAATCCTAGGATGGGGAATGAACTTAAGCCAGCAACTCCGGAATGATTTGATTGAGGTTGCCTGCCCCTAAAAATAAAGCAAAATCCCCCGGAGAGAGAAAATTCTGTAGAAAATCCTTTAGCTCGGGGAGCGGGCCTTGGTAAATCACCTGAGGATGGTGTTGGGCGATCGCCGTTGCTAAGGCTTGCCCGGTAATGTTTTCCTGAGACGGTTCCCCGGCACTATAGATATCGGTGATGATCACCACATCCGCATCCTGAAAAGATTGGCTAAATTCGCTAAAAAAGGCTTGGGTGCGGCTATAGCGATGGGGTTGAAAAATGGCGATAATCCTTTGCCCCGGTTGATCCTGCACGCGCAACTTCGCCGCAGCGAGGGTGACTTGCAGTTCGCTCGGATGGTGGGCATAGTCATCAATCAAGGTGACACCGTTCACTGTGCCGCGCACTTCAAACCGGCGTTTAGCCCCAGCAAAAGTTCGCATCGCCGTGGCAATGGTGGCAAAATCCACCCCCACTTGGCGGGCCACGGCAATGGCCGCGAGGGCATTGCTCAAATTATGCTCCCCCAACAGAGGCAGGAAGAACGTTCCCAGGGATAAACCCCGCTCCCACACTTGGGCCCGGGTGCCATCGGAACCATAGATCACATCGGTGACGGTATAGGTAGCGGCACGGTCGGGCTGAATACTATAGGTAATATGGGGTTGGAGGCGATCGCGCACCGTCTCACAATCAATGCAGCCCACCAGCAGGGGGCATTGGGCGGCAAAGGTGAGGAAAATATCAACAACCTCTGACAAACTGCTGTAATGATCCGGGTGATCCAGTTCAATATTCGTGACAACGCCAATGGCTGGACTCATTTTCGCCAGGGAGCCATCGGACTCATCAGCCTCCGCTACCAAATATTGACCCTCGCCCAATCGAGCATTTCCTCCAATGGCATCCACCTCACCCCCAACCACCACCGTTGGATCTAAACCCGCTTCAAGGAGCAAGTAACCAATTAAGCTACTGGTGGTGGTTTTGCCGTGGGTTCCCGCCACCGCAATGCTTTCATACTCCTGCATCAGCGCCGCCAACACATCAGAGCGGTGAAAAATCGGGTAGCCTCGCTCTAGGGCAGCACAGTATTCTTGGTTTTCAGACCGGATTGCCGTTGAGCAAATTACTTGGGGGGGTTCGGGGGCGATCGCCATTGTCCCGAACGTTGTGCCTCTCGTTGCTGTCGCCCCAGCGGCTAGGGCCACCGTTGAATGCGATCGCGTTGCGGTCTGGAAAAATTCTAAATTTGCGGCCTCTTGCTGGTTAAAAATCCAGGCTCCGACGGATTCCAGCCTTTGAGTAATATGGGTTGAGCGTAAATCTGACCCTGAAACCGGCAGATGGCGCTTGGCCAAAATGTATGCAAGGGCAGACATGCCAATGCCGCCGATCCCGATAAAGTGAAAAGGTTTGCCTTCAAAATCAACTCTTTTGGACATTCAGTCTCCTTGCACACCACACACCGAAAGTTATTGTCGAGATGACACGCGCTCATATTATCAAGAATTGTGAATGCCCGCGCAGTCACCTTGATTTCTGTTTCTCCCCTTTATAAGGGTTATGCACCAGATTGGGCAATCTCATTTCTGGAGTAAAACCAAATATTTTTGTCCCCAGGCAGAAAAAAACTACCCTGCTCCAGCCCTCTTGATCTGCCACGTTGACCCTTGATCCGTAACCAGGAGGTTGAGTCTGCAACGGTCAAAATGAGGATTTCACCGTCTACCCCGCGATTTTTCTGCGATCAGGACATTTTTGGCCCCAAGGGCAGGAAGGCGATCGCCTCTACAGGCAAAAAAAGTTTTACCAAGAAGGCGCGGGATGGGCCAGCCTTTGCGATATGATTTGGGGTATTAAGATTCGTTTAATGTTATTGAGCTTAGAGACAGAGGGCAAGACGCAGTGATTAGAGTAGCCATCAATGGATTTGGACGTATCGGGCGCAACTTCCTCCGATGCTGGTTAGGACGGGAAAACTCCCAACTCGAAGTAGTGGGGATCAACGACACGTCAGATCCGAGAACCAACGCTCATCTTCTCAAGTATGATTCCATGCTTGGCAAGCTCGATGCGGAAATCGATGCCGATGATAATTCCCTAACCGTCAATGGCAAAACGATCAAATGTGTCTCTGATCGGAACCCCCTAAACCTACCTTGGGCAGAGTGGAACGTTGATCTGATCATCGAATCCACCGGGGTGTTTGTCACCGATGAAGGGGCTTCTAAGCACATTGCTGCTGGGGCAAAACAGATCCTGATTACCGCACCAGGGAAAGGGGCAAACATCGGTACTTATGTCATGGGTGTTAATCATCATGACTATCAACACGGTCAATATCGGGTGATCAGTAATGCCAGTTGCACCACCAACTGCATGGCCCCAATTGTCAAGGTGTTGCATGATAACTTTGGCATCATCAAAGGCACGATGACCACCACCCACAGTTACACCGGGGATCAACGGTTGCTGGATGCCAGCCACCGGGATTTACGGCGGGCGCGGGCAGCGGCCTTGAACATTGTACCCACCACCACCGGGGCCGCTAAGGCTGTGGCTTTGGTGATTCCCGAAATGCAAGGGAAGCTCAACGGCATTGCGCTGCGGGTTCCCACCCCCAACGTTTCCATTGTAGATTTGGTGGTACAGGTGGAAAAAACCACGTTTGTGGATCAGGTGAATGAAGCCCTCAAAGCAGCCGCCGATGGCCCCTTAAAGGGTTTCCTGGGCTACAACGATCTGCCCCTCGTCTCCTGCGATTATCGCGGTACAGATTACTCCTCCATTGCCGATGCTAGCCTCACGATGGTGATGGGTGGCGATATGGTGAAGGTTGTGGGCTGGTACGACAACGAATGGGGCTATTCCCAACGGGTTGTGGATTTGGCTGAACTGGTTGCCGAAAAATGGCAAGCTTAGGCTTGTTAACCTGCGGATTCACCCCAAGGATAACGCTATAATTTTTGCCAAGGACGCTAATCATTAGCGTCCTTCTTTGATCTAGGGATAAATCAAGATGGTTGCAACGGTTGCCTCAACCCAATCTTTGAGCTTGGCTGAATTTTTGGCCATGCCCCCAGGGGATCAACGCTATGAATTTTACGCAGGTGCGATCGCCCCTAAAATGGCCCCAAAGCGCATTCACGCCGGCTTACAAAAAAAATTGCTCCAACTCATTGATCCTTGGGCTGTGGATCGGGGGCATTTTTATCCCGAATGGGCTGTCCTGCTCACTAGAGAGGGCCAGCCTTGGGTTCCGGTTCCCGATCTGACCTATGTTGCCTTTGAACGCTTGGGGGCGGATTGGTTCGAGGATGAAGCCTGCCCAGTACCGCCGGATTGGGTGATGGAAATTATTTCCCCTGGTCAAAGTTTTGGGGCGATAACGGCCAAAGCTTTAGCCTACTTAGAGGCGGGGGTATTGCGGGTGTGGGTGGTGGATGGCATCAGTCAAACGATTACCGTTTTTGGCCCTGATCGCCTCCCGCAAATTTTTGGGAGGGTGGATGTGATCACCGATCCCGCCTTGCTGAGTTTCACCTTGTCTTTAACGCTGCTCTTCTCCCCATGATCGTCAATTCCTTTGCTGAAGCCAAAGCGCTACAACTGGATTGGCGATCGCGCCTCATCCTCACCGATCAACTGGGGCCGATTCACACCGTCGCGGGGTTAGATGCGGCTTTTGATCGGGAAGCCGGGATGACGAAAGGGGCGATCGCCGTCCTCCGGTTTCCAGAATTAACCCTGGTGGAGCAGGCCACGGCACAAATCCCGACGACATTCCCCTATGTTCCGGGTTTTCTCTCCTTTCGGGAAGTGCCGGCCCTGGCTCAAGCTTGGGAGCAATTAACCACAAAGCCAGATCTCTTGCTCTGTGATGGCCAAGGCTATGCCCATCCCCGCCGCTTTGGCCTCGCTTGCCATTTGGGGGTTTTGCTCGATCGCCCCGCCATTGGTGTGGCTAAATCCCGGTTTATTGGTACGCACCCAGAACCCGGCCCTGAAAAAGGCGATTGGGTTCCCCTCATGGATGGGGGGGAAAGGATTGGGGCGGTGGTGCGATCGCGCCCCCAGACGAAACCC
This sequence comes from Spirulina sp. CCNP1310, assembly GCF_034932185.1. Classification (NCBI taxonomy): domain Bacteria; kingdom Bacillati; phylum Cyanobacteriota; class Cyanophyceae; order Spirulinales; family Spirulinaceae; genus Spirulina; species Spirulina sp. CCNP1310. The sequence continues at coordinate 33,491 of NZ_JAYGHW010000043.1, forward strand.
TTGTATATTTCCGTCGGCCATAAAATCAGTTTGGAAAGGGCGATCGCCTACGTTCTGCAATGCACCCCGAAGTATCGCCTCCCCGAAACCACGCGCCAAGCTGATCGCCTCTCCAAAACCCCCTAAGCCGAAGCCGCCATCATCCCCTGAAACACCGGGGAAATATCCGCTACGGTGAGCAGGAGATGGACAGGGATGGTTCTAGGGTTGGGGGTGGGGGTGATGGGAAAGGGGAGGCGATCGAGGCAAACCCCGACCCATGAACGGCCATCGGGGCGCACCCAATCACAGGGAAACCAACGGCCCCAAGTTAAGGCTTGATCTGGGGGTGGGGATAAATGCACCAGTAACGAGCAGTAGCGACGGGCCAAATGGCCAGATAGCGGCATCGGGTAAAGGGCCGCATGGATGCCATAATCGCGATTGGCTTGAATTTCTCGTGGCTTAAACTGCACCATGAGGCGAAGGGGCAAACGGGGGAGTAGGGCCGATTGTGAGGCAAGGTGTTGAATGTGAGCCATAGAAATCCAGAAAAATTAAGGATGCACTGGGCGTATGGCTTCACCCTAACGAAGCGGTTTTAACCTTGCCAAGATCACTCTTCAGCAAAAACTGATCTTGACAAAACAATCCTAATCGGCATCACCATTTTGCCCCCTCAACACCCGCCGTCAGTGAGCGAAGCCGAACCGACGCGATACAATGGGAGGCAATTTCTTGCCCTTGCTATGTCCCAAGAGCCACCCTATACCCAATCTTTGCCCCCAGAAACCCGGATTCTCAACAGCTATTACGGCATTTTGGGGCTACATCCAGCGGCCTCCGTCGCAGAAATTCGGCGTAACTACCGGGACTTAAGCAAGAAATATCACCCCGATACCACAGCACTTCCCCAGGATGTGGCCACGGCAAAATTTCAAAAACTCAACGAAGCCTATGCCACGTTAAGCAACCCCCAACGCCGCCTCCTTTATGATGCTCAAATTGGCTATTCCCGTTGGACGGTGATTCAGCCTCAGGGGCCTGATGCCCATCATCAGGATGACCATCGCTGGCAACGGTCTGCTTACTTAGATCCCAGCGATCGCCCCCTCTCCCCTGGGGAAATGTTTGTCCTGTTGATTTTAGGCTTAACCTTTCTCGCCTGCCTCCTGCTCGCTTGGTTTGTGGCCCTCGCTCAAGGCCCAACTGCACTGCAAATTCCTACCCCCTAAACCAATGCTCATGACCCTACCCGACTCCGAAACCCCCCTCTACAATCACCCCCTGCCCAAGTTAGAGCAATGGCTTGAGGAACTGGGTTGCCAGCAAGACCGGGATCAGCTCAATCGGTGGACGGTAAAACGCCCCACCTGGGAAGCGGAAATCCTGTTTGAGGTGGAGGAGCTTTCGGTGCGCTATCTCCATGCGGGGGAGGGAACGAAGGATATTGTCCGCTCGTTTAAATATTCCTTGAGTCGCGATGATGTGGAGGCGGCGGTGTTTGCGGGGCCATGAGTCAGCGGTAGGGGCGAAAAATTTTTCGCCCTTCCATCCTTAATCTTGACAGCCGAGGCTCTCACGGGTACTCACCCCCGTCACGGGATTCACGCCCTCCGCCCGTTGGCACAATTGCACCACTTGGTAACGGTCGAGGAATGTGCCGGAGAAATCTGCGCCGGTAATTTTGGCATGGAGAAAGTGGGTGCTGCTGGCGATCGCATCGGTAAAAATCACATTCGTTAAATCTGCCTCATCGAACACGACGCGATCGGCAAAACTTTCATGCAAATTTGCCCCGGCCAAATTTGCCCCTAAAAACGTTGCTTTCGTGAGGATGGTCTGGGCCAAATTGGCCCCTTGGAAATCTGCCCGTTGAGCTTCTGCCCCGGCCAGGGAGGAGCCTTGGAGGTTTTGGCCGGCAAAGTTGCGATCGCGCAGATCCGTTAGGGTATAGTTCACCCGATTTGCCTCCGCCGCCCAAGCAGGTCGCTCCCCCAGGAGTAACCAGCCGCCGGTTAAGATCACCAGGGCGATCGCCCACAATATCCACCGCCACCCTTGCCCCATCATCATCCCCCCGTGCTTGCTGCTGCTTCCTGTTCTTGACCAAGTTTAGACATCATCTCAAACCAATCAGAACCGACACGGATCGTAATTTCCGAAGCCAGATCCCCCGTGGAATCCGCCTGAATCACGCCAAAGCCCATCGCCTCTTGAATCGCTTCCGCTGCTGCTGTATTCCCCTGCTGAACGATAATCTCACTGCGCCGCAGTAACCGGGAAGCCCGATAACGGGAATAAAAGACATTGCGGAAACCCTGCTCTGCAAGATAGCGGGCCGCTTCTTCCACAACAGCGGGGTTATTAGTGGCATTTTGCAAGCCAATGCGTACCCCCTGTAAAGAGCGATCGCCCATGGCATAGCCGGGACTGATATCGAAGAAATCCTGCATGACGCGATCGCGCCCCTGGTGGGACATAATCCAATAACTGATCCCTTCAAACTCAAATTCCTCACTGAAGCGACCGGGCAACAGCACCATCTTCACCTCATCCTTATCCAACTGCATCCCGAAGTTCACCAAAGCGAGAATCTCTTCGAGACTCATATCCGTATCCACATAGTTGATCATCGTCTGCACCACCTTGGGCAAACGGGGCAACAGGGAAGGCGTTTGGAGTCTTTCCCGCAGCGATTGCAACAACACCTGTTGCCGTTGCACCCGGCCAATATCCCCATACTCATCCATCCGGAACCGCGAAAACTGCTCCGCCTTATCCCCATCAAGGACTTGCCAACCCTTGGGTAAATTAATCTCAAGCCCCTGGGTGCGATCGGTATAAACCATCGGCTGAGGCACAAACACCTCCACCCCCCCCACCAGATCCACCAAACGGCGAAAAGCATCATTCGTCACCCGCACATAGCGGTCAATGGTGACACCATTGAGGGTTTCGCCCACCACTTCCATACTGAGTTGAGAGCCGCCGTGGGCATTGGCGGCGTTGATTTTCGTCGTGCCGACATTGGGAATCGTCACCTGGGTATCCCGGGGAATCGAGAGCATCCGCACTGAATTATCGGTGGGATCGAACCGCATTAAAATCATCGTGTCGGTGTTGCCGGTAAAGGCTGCTTCACTCCCATCTTCAGCATCGGGAACGCGATCTAACCCCATCACTAAAATATTGACCGGCCGCTCAATTTTGTATTCAAAAATCGCCGGAATGGCCGTATTTTTCGGTTCATCATCATCAAAACCATTGCCTTCAGCGGCCAATTCCCCCCCGACATTCCAGGCTTGCAACGCCGCTGGGAGCGGGCTAACCATGGCGACCGTGGCCCCGATGGTAGCGGAGAGACTCGCTGCAATCACAAAGGCACTGCCCCATAAAAACCGCTTGCCAGGGGAAACCCGTGGCGTTGGGTTAGCAACGGGGGCTGGATTGGGTTGGCTTGGAGAACTGGCTATTTGTTCATTTTCAGGGTTAATCACACTGGCCGTACCTTTAGACCGCATCTCAATGCTTTTGTTCACGCTTACCTCACCACCACAATTAGGTTTCCCGCTGGGGATACCAAAAACGAGATTCCGACAAAATGAGCCACTCATGGCGCATTATAGCGTTAGCTTGAGATTGTTTCCGGATTTTCTGCGCGAAATCGGTGAAAAGGCGACGGGGACGAGGGAAGCCGTTGCACAGCAGCGGAAATTACCCCCCAAGGGGCTAGGATAGGAGCATCCCCACAACTCGAAATGTTGTTATGAAACCATCATTAATTCCGGTGATTTTAGCAGGGGGCAAGGGCGAGCGCTTCTGGCCCTTGAGCCGTCGTCAGCGTCCAAAACAGTTTTTATGCTTGGATGGGGGCGATCGCAGTCTCCTCCAAAGCACAGCTGATCGTCTCTTGGGGATGGCTGGCGGTTGGGAGAATCTTTGGGTGATTACCGCTGAATTCGTGGCCGCTGGTGTGCGGGAACAACTCCCCCAATTGCCGGAGAGCAATTTATTAATTGAACCGGAAGGGCGCGATACGGCCCCGGCGGTGGCTTGGGCAACGTTGGAAATCGCCCAACGCTACGGAGAGGAGGCGCTGGTGGGGTTTTTCCCGGCGGATCATTGGATTGGGGATCAGGCTCGCTATGAGGCCACATTGCAGGCGGCGGCGGATTTAGCACGGCGAGAGGCGGCAATTGTGACGTTGGGGATTCGCCCCAATGCCCCCGCGACGGGCTACGGTTATATTGAGCAGGGGGAACCCACGGCGGCGGGGGATTTACCAGTGTTTAAGGTCAGCCGTTTTACGGAAAAGCCCGATGTAGCTACCGCGCAAGGATTCATTGATACGGGCCGGTTTAGTTGGAATAGTGGGATGTTTATTTTCCGAGCCGGGGTGATGTTGGCAGAACTGGCCCGCCATGCCCCTCAGGTTTTGGAACCATTGCGGGCCCAAGGTCAGGCGGCCTATGGGCAATTGGAGAAGAAGAGTATTGACTATGCCTTGATGGAAAAAACCCAGTTGGCCTATGTGTTGCCGGCGGATTTTGGTTGGGATGATTTGGGGGATTGGAATGCTCTGGAACGGCTCAACCCTAAACAGGGGGAGAATGTGGTACTGGGGCAGCATATTGGCCGGGATACCACGGGGGCGATTGTCTATGCTAGTGATCCTGATGAGGTAGTGGTGACGATTGGTTTGGAGGATGTGGTGATTGTGCGCGATCGCCAGGTCACGCTCATCGTTCCCAAACACCGCACTCAGGAGATTAAAACCCTCCTAAAAGATATTCAGGGTGACACTCAATACGATCATTTGCTCTAACCCTCCATGGCTGCTTCTTCTCTCCGTACCGTTCAACACCAAGCCGCCGGCCTGCTGCTCTATCAGGATGTGCTCAATCATCCTGTGGGTGAGACTTTTTTCGTGCTTTTGGATGCGCTGCAAGCGGGCCATGTGGTGGCCTGTTTACGGGCCTATGGGGCTTGGTTTCAGGCCTTGGCTGATCTGGGCCAAAATTGGTCAGGGTTTATCAAGGCGCAAATTCTCCAGGCTGATAACCCCTTTAGTCAACAGGCCCAACGGCGGCCCTTAGCAGAGATTCCCCCTGGAATTGTGGCGGGGGCTGAGGCGGATTTAATCGCCCTCCAAGGGTTGTGTGATTGTGATGCAGGGCAAATTGCCCAATGGGTGAAGACGGTTTGCAAACCCGCGATCCCCCCGATTCCCTGGGAAGGCCAGCCGGATCCGGTCAGTTTATTCGATGATCTCCCCGATTGGAGAAAGGCGATCGCCCCCCTGGCCCAGTATTACCAACGCCAAGGCGTGGGGATTTGGGGACAGTACCGCGCCCTCCGGTGGCATGGGGGGAAATTGGTGGGGGTGGCCCATCCTGATCCGATTCAATTAAGGGATCTGGTGGGTTATGAACAGCCTCAAGCCCAACTGGTGCAAAATACCGAATTTCTGCTCAACGGTTCCCCCGCCCTCCATGTCTTGCTCTACGGCAGCCGGGGATCGGGGAAATCTTCATTAGTGAAGGCGTTGGTTCAGGAATATGGCGATCGCGGCCTGCGACTGATTGAAGTGGCGAAAGGGGAGTTACAGGCCCTGCCGATGATTGTTGAGCAATTACGGGATCTGCCGCAAAAGTTTATCATTTTCGTCGATGATCTCTCCTTTGAGGAGGATGATGAAGCCTTTAAATCGCTCAAAGTCGTTTTAGAGGGGAATATCACCGCCCGTCCTGGCAATGTGGTGGTTTATGCCACCTCCAACCGCCGTCATTTGGTGCGGGAATTTTTCAGCGATCGCCCCCGCCCCCAGGATGGGGATGAGGTACAGGCTTGGGATACGGTGCAGGAAAAACTCTCCTTTAGCGATCGCTTCGGTCTCACCCTGACGTTTGGGCCAGCGGATCAGGAAACCTATTTAGCAATTGTGCGCCATTTAGCCCAAGGTTATGGCATCTCACTGCCCGACCTTGATGCCCAAGCCAAACAATGGGCCACCCGCCATAATGGCCGCTCCGGCCGATCTGCCCGTCAGTTCATCGACCACCTGCGAGCAACATTGGGTTTAGGGCAGTCAGACACCATTACGCCCATGGAAACGTCCGGGGAGGAGTTTGGCGATCGCGTACTGATGTGATCACGGTGCGATCGCCCCTCATCAAGCCAATCATCTGAAAACAATCATGGGAATCCAATTCAGGACATTACGCCACGTCCCCTTTACCCTGGTGACAACGCTGCTGCTGATCACCGCCACAATCCCCAGTCGCGCCCAAGTCAGCGGCGGCGAGCGAATTTTTGAAAATCTGCGCATGGGGTTATTCAGTCCCCCAACGGTGACATTGCGGGGGGTGAGTGGGGGCGCAATACCGCTGCGAGGTTTTGTGGAGCGGGATAGTACCGATACAGGGCTGTGTGCGGGTTTTATTGATACCCAACCGGATCACCTGCTGACGTTGGATCAATTTTTTGATTTTCTGAGCCTGGAAATTTTGAGTCCAGAAGATACAACGCTGCTGGTTCAAGGGCCGGGGGGAAGTTGGTGTAATGACGATTATGCGGGCCAGAATCCGGCGATTTTAGGGGCCTGGTTGCCGGGAACCTATCAAATTTGGGTCGGTTCCTATCGTCAAGACCGCTACCACCCTTACTTGTTACGGATTAGCCGTGATCCCGACGCACCGGATTTGAGAGAGAGTGAAACTGATCAACTCCCGAACAACTGAGTCGGCTCACAGTTTGTAATCCGTGAAATCACAGATTAGAATTGCCACAGTGATGGCTGAAGGCTGCTTCGCTACCCGGTGAAGCAGCAAAGTGGCTGAATCAATGCGGGTTGCTAAACGCTGTGGTGTCGTGGGTAGCAAGGTTGATGGGTGCAGATCCCGATTGAGGCGTAATCATGAGCACCAATTTTTTGATCTAAGGAAAAGGGAATTCATGCCAAGATTTTCGCAAATGCTGCACCATGCCCATTGCTTGGGGCTATTAGTGGGAACCTTAGGGTTGTTGGGATGGGGGGGGCAAGGGGCGATCGCCAAAAGCATTGAACCTAATTTAACCCATTGGTCAGGTGGAGATCTCGAAAAAGACCAGCCTACCTCTGACGCAACGGCTACTCCACAACAAGAGAATATTGAGGATATTTCAGCAACAACACAACAGTTTGGGCTTCTAGCGAAACCAGAGAAGGAGCAACGGACGATCCCAACCGTACCCTTTGATGATTTATTCAACTTTAATACCGCTCCTGGGCAGACTCTCCCCACCACATTACCCATTACACAAATCCCAGAAACCAATCAAGACCGCTTCCTACAACCCAATCTAGACCTACCAGAACCTCTACCCCGCGACCCAGATCAACCCCCACCCCCCCCCGAACCGGCTCCCGCTCCACCGGAACCTGCCCCAACCAACGAGTCTGAAATTTTTGTTGAAACGTTGAGCATTAGCGGCAGTAGCCTGTTTACCACCTCGGATTTTGACGAGGCGATCGTCCCCCTCCTCGGTCGTTTCGTCTCGGAAAACGAACTGCAACAGATTGCGGATCAAGTGACGGAACAATACCTGGCCCAGGGTTATATCACCTCTCGCGCAGTACTTAATCCTGAGAGTATAGGGACGGGGAACATTGAAATTCTGGTTTTGGAGGGGGGAATTGAGTCCATTGAAATTGAGGGTACTCAGGATTTGAATCCGAGTTATATTCGCGATCGCATCGCCCTCGGAACCCGCCCCCCCCTCAACACCGCCCACCTTGAAGATCAATTGCGGCTCCTGCGCAATGATCCCCTGATTGAAAATATTGAAGCCAGTTTACGCAGTGGCACAGAGCCAGCCAAAAGTATTCTTGTCGTGCGGGTGACGGAAGCCCGGCGTTTAAGCGGCAATGTTAGCCTCGATAACTATTCTCCCCCCAGTGTTGGCTCTGAACGGATGGGGGCCAATCTCAACTATCAAAACCTCACCGGAGCCGGGGATAGTTTGGGGGTGGGGTTCCGCCGCACGACGCGGGGGGGTTCCGATACGCTGGATTTTACCTATCGCTATCCCCTCAATGCGATGGATGGAACCCTACAACTGCGCACCTCCTTTAACCGTAACAATGTCGTGCAAGAGCCGTTCAATATTCTTGACATTAGCGGCAATTCTGCCCTCTATGAACTGAGCTATCGTCAGCCATTGGTGCGCAATCCCCGCACAGAATTTGCCCTTTCCACGGGGCTAACCTACCAAACGGGGCAGACGTTTACATTTGCTGGCCCCACCCCCTTTGGATTGGGGCCCGATAGTGAAGGACGCACCACCACTACGGTTTTAAAGTTTGGCCAGGATTACCTAAGCCGGGATACTCAGGGGGCTTGGGCGGTGCGATCGCAATTCAGCCTCGGCTTAGATGTGTTCAACGCCACCCGCAACCCCAACCCGCTCCCCGATGGCCAATTTCTCAGTTGGTTGGGCCAGGTGCAGCGGGCGCAAATCCTCAATACCAATAACTTTTTAATCTTCTCCACCGATCTGCAATATGCCTTTAATCCCCTCTTAGCCTCTCAGCAGTTTGTGATTGGGGGAGGGCAGTCCGTGCGAGGTTTTCGCCAAAATGCGCGGGCCGCAGACAATGGCCTACGGTTTTCCGTGGAAAATCGCCTCACCCTAGCCCGCAATGAAGCGGGGGATGCCATGGTTATCCTTGCACCCTTCCTCGATGCGGGCTGGGTCTGGAATGCCCAAAACAATCCCAATCCCTTACCCCGCCAACGGTTTATTGCTGGCGTGGGCATGGGGGTGATTTGGCAACCTGACCCCAAAATTACCGTCCGTCTTGACTATGGTTTCCCCTTAGTAAACTTAGAAGACCGAGGGCAAAATGCTCAGGATGATGGCATCTACTTCAGTATTGGCTGGCGGTTCTAACCCTGAATGCGGGCGCGGATCGCTTCCACCCGTTGACGATTGACCCCTAAATCCGATTTCCCCAACCGGGAAGCCGAACGCACATGGGTGACGTTGGCGGTGCGATCGCCATAAAACTCCACATCATCCACAAAGCCCATCAGCTTACTGGTAAATTCAGCATAGAGGTAATCCTCTGTGGCCTTGATAATTCGGGTGCGCTCCATCGATTCAATGATTTGCCGCAATTGGGGAATGGCGATCGCCGGTAAAGGCTCAATTTTTGACCCAGCGGCCAAGCTCTGGCTACAAACACAGTTAGGGGTTCCTGGGCAGGGGGCAAGTTTTCCCTGTTTCACACCTAAATTTTGCGGACGTTGACCAGAAAACATAGTATCTCCTCAAAAAAACAATCAAGCTTGATTGTAGAGGCCAGAGTCCCTCGGTATACTGCTAGAGCAATCCTCTGTGCATCATTCCCACTTGACCCCTCCGGTGAAAAAACTCCTCTGGGGTTCCATCGACGCAACATCAGTCAGATTGCCATTCAGCTTTCGAGGGTGCATTCAATATTGATCAATACCTGTTGCTAATTTTCTTTCTTCCTCTTCATGACCCACGCTACTGCTTTGTTTAACGCTGCTTCCCTCGATCAAAGGATGAGCTTGCACTATCAAGTTGCCATGCCTCTGCCCCAAAACCACTACTTCCACGTCACGCTCAAGGTGGAAGCCTGGCAGGCAACTAATCTAGAGTTGATCATGCCGGTATGGACTCCCGGCTCTTATCTGGTGCGGGAATATGCCCGCCATGTCCAGGAATTCACTGCCACTGATGGAGCCGGGCAACCTTTGCCTTGGCACAAACTCAGCAAAAATCAATGGCGTATTGATTGCTCGGATACTCCCACCATTACCGTTCACTATCGCGTCTTTGCCAATGAACTGACGGTGCGCACGAATCATCTCGATCTCACCCATGGTTATTTCAACGGTGCAGCCCTATTTTGCTATCTACCCGGCTACGAGCAACATCCCTTAACCGTGGAAATTATCCCCCCTTTTCCTGATTGGCAGATCACCACGGCATTACCGGCAAAGGGAGAGGGGTTATTTTGGGCAGCGGATTTTGACACCCTCGTGGATAGTCCCTTTGAAATTGGCCCCAATCAAATCTATGACTTTGAAGCAGAAGGCAAGCCTCATCAATGGGTGATTTGGGGGGATGGGAATTTTGACATTACCCAACTGATCCAGGATACGCAAAAAATTATCACCACAGAAGCGGCGATATTTGGGGGGCTACCCTATGATCAGTATCAATTTATTTTGCATCTCACCGCCAATAATTTTGGCGGTTTGGAGCATAAAAACTGTTGCTCGCTGATTTATTCCCGGTTTGCCCTGCGCGTTGGCGCGGGCCTTGCGGAGCAATATCGCGAGAAATACTATCGCTTTTTGCAACTGGTGGCCCATGAGTTTTTCCACCTTTGGAATGTGAAGCGAATTCGCCCCATTGAACTCGAAACCTTTGACTATACTCAGGAAAACTACACCCCTTCCCTGTGGTTTTGTGAGGGGATTACCAGTTATTACGATCTGCTTATTCCCCATTGGGCGGGAATTTATGGCGTTGATACCTATTTAGAGAGTTTGAGCCGCGATATTACCCGTTATTTACTCACGCCGGGACGGAAGGTGCAGCCCTTGAGTGAGTCTAGTTTTGATGCCTGGATTAAGCTTTATCGCCGTGATGCCCACAGTGATAATTCCCAAATGTCCTACTATCTCAAGGGGCAGTTGGTGGCGTTGTTGTTGGATTTAAAGATTCGGCAGTGCCATGATAATGGGCGATCGCTGAATACGGTAATGGTGCAAATGTGGGAGCAGTTTGGCCGGGAAGAACGGGGTTATAGTGCGGCACAGTTGGTGGCGGTACTCGAAGCAGTGGCGGGTTGTGAGTTGAGTGACTTTTTAACGCGGTATCTCCAGGGTTTGGATGAGTTACCCTTGCAGGAGTATCTACAGCCCTTTGGGTTGAAATTGGAGGCGATCGCCTCGAAAACTCCCGATTTAGGCCTACGCACTAAGGAAGAAAATGGCAGAACAGTAATTACGTTTGTGGTGGCAGATTCCCCAGCGGCGCAAGTGGGGATTGATCCGGGGGATGAGTTGGTGGCGATCGCCGGTTGGCGGGTGAATACGGAGCAATTGGAAAGCCGTTTGCAGGATTTTCAGCCGGGGGATGAGGTGGCGATCGCCTTTTTCCACGATGAGCAACTGCGCCATACCACCGTCACCCTAGGGAAACCCCAACCCAATCAATACAAACTAATCCGGCTCAAATCCCCCACCCCGGAACAAAAAGCATTATTAGCAGGCTGGCTGCGGTGTTAAATCTCCCATTCAAAGCTCTGGGGATTGATCGCTGAAATCACTACAAGGGAGCGGACTTTAGTCCGCACAACGAACGAGGAAAGCGGACTGAATATCATACCTAAAACAAAGCCCCCTCATGATTGAGGGGGCTTTATTCAGTTATGGATGAGGTTTATTCAACCCGAATCTTAACCGTTGATGGCAGGAGCGGTCAGAGCCACAGGTGCAGACTCAGCAGAAGCCAAATCTAAGGGGAAGTTGTGGGCGTTGCGTTCGTGCATCACTTCAAAACCGAGGTTAGCGCGGTTCAGGATGTCCGCCCAGGTGTTGATGACGCGACCTTGGCTATCCA